>NZ_LOSU01000034.1:0-103813 GCF_001522185.1 Burkholderia sp. RF2-non_BP3
TGCAACGTGCACCAGCATGCGCATGCGAGCGCGTGGGGCAGCGCATTGCCGACGTCGGACGCGAAGGGCTTCTGGGGCGCGTTCGGCTGTTCGTGCTGGGCGGTCTGACATGTCGACGACAACCGGTCGGTACAGCCCCGGGTGGATCCGGGTTCTGCTTGCGCAGCCGTGGGTCGGTCCACTGGTACGACTTGCACTCGTCTCCGCGTTTCTGATCGGCGGGATCAACAAGGCGATGCATTTCGACGAAGCGGTGGCCGAGCAGGCGCATTTCGGCCTGCAGCCGGCCGCGCTGTGGGCTGCGCTGGCGGTGGTGGTCGAGATCGGCGGCTCGCTCTGCGTGGTGTTTCGCCGCTTCACGTGGCTCGGCGCCGGCAGCCTCGGCATGCTGACGCTCGTCGCGATGGTCGTGGCGAACGATTTCTGGAACCACACGGGCGCGGCGCATTTCATGGCGCTCAACAGCTTCTTCGAGCACCTGGGCCTGATTGCCGCGCTGGTCCTCGTCACGATGCTCGGCGACGCACGGCGTGCGGAAGGGGACGGTCGCGCCTGAACGCCGGCGCGGCATGACGCATCAGGAAGGTCGTTCGATCATGGCGCCCGTTCGCGGCGCCATGACTTTCACTGAAGATCGCGCACGGTTTCGTCGTCGCTCGCCCCGGTGACCGGGGCGACGACGGCCCTGCTATTTCACCGGCGTGAGGACAGGAGCACCCGTGTTCTTGATCAGGAATACGACGAATTTTGCCGGCTTCGAGTTGCTGGCGTTTCGTCCGACCGTGTGCACGTCTTCCGGGCCTTCGTGGAACGTGTCGCCGGCGTGGAGCGTGACCGTCCTGCCGCCGTTCAGGCCCATCACGATGCTGCCGTCGAGCACATAGACGAATGCGTGTGCGTCGTGGCGATGGACGGGGTCGACGCTGCCGGGCGGATAATCCACGACGATCATCTCGACTTCCTTGCCCGGATACTCGGGCAACGGTTCCGTCGTCAGTTGCGTGACCTTGGCTTGCGGTGCGGCGACGACCGCCTGAACGGGCATCAGCAGCGACAACGCAAGCGGTGCAAGTGCGAGCACGATGCGTTTCATGTCGTCACTCCAGGTTGGCCTTGTCGAGCCCGAACATCTTGTCGAACGAGCCGGGCACGATGCGGAACGCGACGTTCAGCCGGTTCCAGCAGTTGATCGCACCCACGAGGACGGTGAGATCCGACAGTTCCTTCTCGGAATAATGGGCGCGCACGCGTTCGTAGAGATCGTCCGGCACGCCATGCGACGAGAGATGCGTCAGCGCCTCGGTCCATTCGAGCGCGGCGCGCTCGCGCGGCGAAAACAGCGGCGACTCGCGCCAGATCGCGACGTGATGCACGCGCAGTTCGCGCTCGCCGTGGATCTTCGCCATCTTGATGTGCATGTCGACGCAGAACGCGCAGCCGTTGAGCTGCGACGCGCGAATCTCGACGAGCTCGCGGACCGGAACCTCGATCGTCGTCTTCTGAAGCAGCCCGTCGAGTTCGACGAGTTTCCTGGTCAGTTCCGGCGATTGCTGAAAATAATTGATACGTTGGGTCATGATCCGTTCTCCTGATTGGTTGAGGCGGCACGAGTGGCCGTGCGCATGACGATGCATCGCACGACCTGCCTGACAACCATCGTAATTGCGGGTCCCACAGGCCGGTAGAACCGGGAACGTGCGCACTCTGTTGCCGCTTCGGCACCAATCACGCCGACAGGGTGACGACACTGCAGATTCCCTGCCGCACCATCTTCGAATAGGGGCACAGGCGCTCCGTGTCGCGAACGAGTTGCTCCGCGACCTGCCGGTCCACGCCCGGCATGCGGATGGTGATGTTGGCCGTCAGTGCATAGCCGCCGTCGACCGGATCGCGACCGAACGCCACTTCGACAGCGACGGTCGTTTCCCGGATGTCGATCCGATCGCGTTGCGCGAGCAGGCTCAGCGCGCCGTGAAAGCACGCGGCGTAGCTGGCCGCGAACAGTTGCTCGGGATTGGTCCCGTTGCCGGGGCCGCCGAACGCATCGGGCAGGCGCAGGTCGACGGTGAGACTTCCGTCGTCGGAACGCGCGACGCCGGATGCGCGGCCATGTCCCGTCTCGCCGCCGGACACGGTGACGATCGTCGTATAGAGAGGCTGAAAATCGCGGCCTCGATACCGATCGAGGAGGGAAAGCGGAGGGGCCTGCAGCTTCTTGTCGTCCATGATGCATGCTTGAATTCGGCGCGGCTTCGATTCCCGGCCGTTCATGTGTCGAAGTGTGTTGCCACGACGAAAGACGCTTTCATGCTAGAGGAGCGCTAATGACGGCGGTATGGCCGTCCCGGGCGATTCAATGTTGCCCTCCGGACACCAATCGGGACCGGGACACGACGCCGGACGGTTGCGATTCCGCACCGCGCGTCAGCGACCCAGGCACGCGCGCAGCGTTTGGGCGTGACGTTGCGCTTCGTCCGCGTCGGCGATGTTCGCGAACCCGATGATGAGGCCGCGCGGCGTTTGCTGCGTGTGGCTGTTCGTGTACCAGATCGACAGCGGCAGGACCGCGAGCCCGGCTTCGCGGGCGCGCGCGGCGACGGCGACGTCGTCGACCGGCCCGTCGGGCCCCGCCGCGAACTGCACCGCGAACTGGATGCCGCCAGGCGGCAGGTCGACGATCAGCCGCTCGCCGAACGTCTGCCGTAATGCGTGCACGATCAGCGTGCGGCGCTCGCCGTACAGCGTGCGCATGCGCTTCAGGTGCCGGGCGAAGTGGCCCTGTTCGATGAAATCGGCCAAGGCCGCCTGCAGGAGGGGCGGCGAGCCGGCGTTCATGCTGCAGGCCACGCGCTCGACGCGCTCCACCGCACGCTCCGGCACGACCGCGTATGCGAGCCGCAAGCCGGGATACATCGCCTTGCTGAAGGTACTGCAATAGATCACGTGATCGCGCCGGTCGAGACTCTTCAGCGCCTGCAGCGGCCGGCCGAGATAGCGGAACTCGCTGTCGTAGTCGTCCTCGATGATCCACCCGGACGTCTTTTCGGCCCAGTCCAGCAGAGCGATGCGGCGGGACAGCGTCAGCGTATGCCCGAGCGGGCTCTGATGCGACGGCGTCACGACCGCGAAGCGCGCGTGCGCGTCCAGCTGCAGGCCGCGTTCGACGTCGATTCCCTCGGCATCCACCGGCACCGGGACGAGTTGCACGCCCGTCTCGGACAGGAAACTGCGTGCGAGCAGATAGCCGGGGTCCTCGAACCAGACGCGGTCGTTCGGGCGCGCCAGGCTGCGCAGCACGAGTTCCAGCGTGGCGCGGTAGCCGCTGGTGATGAACACCTGTTCGGGCACGCAGGTGACGCCGCGTGACAGCCCCAGATAGGTGGCGATGTGTTCGCGCAGCGGCCGGTAACCGGCCGGATTCGGGTAGCCCAGCAGCGCGCGATCGCCGCTGCGCGCGCGCAGCGACACGAGGCGGTGCCAGACCTTGCGCGGAAAGGCGTCGAGGGCAGGGACCCCGGGCTGCAACGGGCGCGGCTCGCCGCTCAGCGCGACGGCGATCGGTTGCGCGCGCCGTGGAAGCGGGTTGTCGCGCGACGTGCCCGGCGCCTGAAGCACGCCGGCGTTGTTCACGTGCGCTGCCGAGTCGTCGTCACGCGCGGGCGTCGCCCGCGGCAGCGATTTCGGCAGAGACGGCGAGACGAACGTGCCTGCCGCGCCGCGCATTTGCAGATATCCCTCGTCGACCAGGATCGTGTAGGCCTGTTCGACGGTGCCGCGCGCCGTGTTCAATTGCGTCGCCAGACCGCGCAGCGCCGGCACGCGATCGCCCGGACGCAAGTGGCCCGCGGCGATCGCGGTTCTGAACCGCTCGCAGATCTGCAGATAGATCGGCAACTGATGCTGCCGGTCGATTTCGATGGTCAGCGTGGAGGGTTGCGTAGACATGACGGCCTCGTGGGTGACGGAACAGGCACGGCATGGACCAGTCCGATCGACGATTCTTGGCACTGCTGGATAGGACATGATTCTTCCACAATTGCTCCACGCGAGGCGACGGTCATCACCGCCTTTGCAGGATCCGGCACGCGTCATGTCCCTCTCGCATTCACATGAAATCCATTCGTCAGGAGATTTTGCGATGAAGATCGTTGTCATCGGCGGTTCGGGCCTGATCGGCTCGCGTGTCGTCACGCTGCTCGAGCAAGCAGGTCATCAGGCGCTCGCCGCGTCGCCGCGCACCGGCGTCAATACCGTCACGGGCGAGGGCCTGACCGACGCATTGACGGACGCGGACGTCGTCGTGGACGTGGCGAACGCACCATCATGGGAACCGCAGGCGGTCCTGGACTTCTTCCGCACGTCGGCACGCAATCTCGGCAAGGCCGAAGTGGCCGCGGGCGTGCGCCATCACGTCGCGCTGTCGATCGTCGGCTGCGACCGGATGCCGGATAACGGCTATTTCGCGGCCAAGGTGGCGCAGGAGCAGGCGATCGAGGCGGCGGGCGTGCCGTACACGATCGTGCGCGCGACGCAATTCATGGAATTCATCGGCGGCATCGCGGATTTCGCCACGGTAGACGGCACCGTGCGCATCGGCGACGGACTGTTTCAGCCGATCGCAGCGGAAGACGTGTCGGCACTCGTCGCGCAGGCCGCGCTCGCCGGGCCGCAGAACGGCACGATCGAGATCGCGGGCCCGGATCGCGCGCCGTTCGCGGAGATCGTCGCGCGCTACCTGAAGTCGGTCGGCGACACGCGCGCGGTGGTGACGGATCGCGACGCCCGCTACTACGGCGGCCGCGTCGAGGAAACCTCGCTGGTGCCGCTCGGGGCCGCGCGGCTCGGCCGCATCGGTCTCGACCAGTGGCTGGCGAGACGCTGATTCACGTTCGCACGCATGCGATACGCCGGCGCATGCCGGCGACGAGTCGATCCGTTTGAGCAGCACGTCTGGGGGCAGCGGAAATGAATCATTCGGAACCATCGGAACACGGCGCGCGGCGCGACCTGGCCAGTCGCGCCGATGCATTGTCGGCGAGCTTCGGTGCGAGCTACGCAGGCATCCTTGCATTCGTTGCCGTGGCGAACGAGGGGAGTTTCACCAAGGCCGCGGAACTGCTCGGCGTCGGGCGGCCGGCCGTGAGCCGGAACGTCCAGAAGCTGGAGGCGCAGCTGAGCACGCGGCTGTTCCAGCGGACCACGCGCACGACCGAGCTGACCTGCGAGGGCCGGCGCTTCTTCGAGAACTGCCATCAGGGCGTGGCGCAGATCGTCGAAGCCATGAACGACATGCTGGAATTGCGGCAGGGGCCGCCGCGCGGCCTCATCCGCATCAGCTCGGCAGTGGGATTCGGCAGGAAAATCGTGGCGCCGCTGCTGGAAAAGTTCGCGCACGCCTATCCGGACATCGTCATCGATCTGCTGCTCGACGATCGGCCCGTCGATCTGGTGTCCGAACGGATCGACGTGTCGTTCCGAAACGGACGCATCGAGGACTCCAGCATCATCGCCCGGCAATTGATTCCGATGCAGATGGCGCTGTGCGCGGCGCCGTCGTATGTGGCGAGGCACGGTCTTCCGCAGAGCGTCGAGGACCTCGGCCGGCACGAGTGCATCAATTTCCGGTTTGCGAGCGGACGCCTGTTCGAATGGGAGTTCAACGTGGACGGCCGCGTGCAGAAGTACCTGCCGACGTCGCGCCTCACGTTCAACGACGCGGATCTGGTGGTGCGTTCAGTGTTGAACGGATCGGGCATCGCACAGATGGCGGCCTATCAGATCCGCGACCATCTCGCGTCGAACCAACTCGTCGTCGCACTCGCGAAGCATGCGCCGGAGGATCGCGGCCACTACATCTGCTATCTGAGCCGGCAACACCTTCCGACGCGCATCCGGGTCTTCGTCGACTTCATGACCGAGCAGATTCGCGCGCTCGATCTGAACTGCATGACGCGGTTCAATCCGGAGGTGCCGGTGTTGGCGTCGGCGGATTTGGCTGCTTGACGAATCCGGGAACGAAGACACCGGAGGCCCGCGGCCGGGGCCGGGGATCCTCGCGGTGCGAGAGGTGCTGCCGGCTACTGCCCGTGTCAGTGCGATTCGGCCAGGCGCGGATCGATATACGCGTCGACGTCCTGCGACTGTTTGTACACGGCATTTCGCACGTTGAACGCATTCGCGTTGCGGGTCGATCCGTAGATCGAGTCGAGTCCGTCGCCCTTGCGGAACGCTTGCTTCGCGGCCGCCGCGTCGAGCAGGTGGGTGCCTTTCAGCAGCGGGAGATATTGCGCGGGCGTGAGGCCCACGCGCGCCGACATGATCTTCACCGCATCGGCCTGCGTCTTCGGATCGTTGATGTACGCGACGCAGCGATACCAGACCTTGACCACCTTCGCCCAGTCGGCCCGACGCGCGGCGAGGCTCGCCGGCGCGACCGTGATCGCGTCGTAGATCAGCCCCGGCGCATCCGCCGACGTGAAGATCGCCCGTGCGCCGGGCGCGCGTTTCAACGCCTCGCCCGCGTTCGGCTGCCATGCGGCCACCGCAGCGATGTCGTTCGACGAACCGAGCACCTGCGGCAGTTCGTTCGTCTTCGCATTCACGAGCGTGACGTCGCCGTCCTTGAGCCCGTGCTTCTGCAGCGCGGTTTCCAGCAGCAGGTGATCGACCAGGCCGAGCTCGACGCCGACCTTCTTGCCTTTCAGGCCTTCGACGGTGCGCAGCGGCGGCTTCGCGACGATCATGTCGTTGCCGGCTGAATAGTCGGTCAGCAGGATCATGACGTTCTTCGCGCCGGCCGCGCCGGTGACGAGCGCATCGCCGTTGGTCGCCGCGACCGCGTCGAGCTTGCCGGCGGAAAACGCGTCGAGCGATGCCGAATAATCGAACCATTCGAAGTCGACGTCGACGCCGGCTTCCTTGAACCAGCCCTTGTCGAGCGCGACCTGGAACGCGACCCAGCCCGGCCAGTCGCTGTAGCCGATTTTCAGCGGCGCCGCCGCGTGCACGGCGGGCGCCGCCAGCAGCGCGGCGGCCGTGACGGCGGCGCTCAACGCGTGACGGATGGAACGGAAGGAACGAAAGGAACGGCGGGACGGCAGGCGGCGGAACGCCAGGGCGGGACGGGTCATCGTAGTTCTCCAGGAGACCGGGATCGGGATCGTCGATTCGGACCGCGCCTGTGCGCGGTCCGGCCGCGTGGCCGGTTCCTGCGGATGCGGAACGAGAAGCGGCCACGGAGAGGCGCGACGGCCGTTGCCATCGCCAATCTCCCGGGCTTTTGTCCCGCCGTGTAGCACGCGTGTATCCGGTCTCGCGATCGGACGCACCCGCGCCGGGTTGCTCTCGGACCAGACGTTCGATGAACCGGAACCCTAGCACCCCTAAGATGCGACGCCGCCGCACCTCTCGGCGTCATGCCGAGCGAGAAGCGTGCCAATCACGCGCGGCAACGCGATTCAACGGCGGCGGACGGTGCGCTGAAGTTCGATGAAGCGGGCGGAGAACAGCGCGCTCAATGCGCGCCGGAGCAGGTCGAGCTTGTTCATGACGAGTGGGGTATCGAGTGACGATGCATCCATTCAGCAATGCCCATGCCATCGCGGATCGCGCGGCGCACGCGTGCGCGACGCGCACTGCGCCGGTGCGCGATCGCGTGCGCATGGTGCGTCGCACGCCCGCCGCGAGGGCAAGCGGTCGCCGCCGATTCGTGCATGCCGTGCGTCATCGAGCCGTCGCGCCATGTCGTGCGGTCTGTGCGGTCATTGCACGGCGGCTGGCACGCAACTCGCTTTATCGATGCCCGAGAGGTGCGAAGCAATTTGCATCATCTTCAGGATCGCTAGGGTTCCGGTCGTGCGGCGTTCGCGCCGCGCGATGACTGGTCCGAGAGCAATCCGGTCTTGCCTTCGCCTCGATTCGAGGAAACGGCGAGGCTCCACGGAGGGATAAAAGCCCGGGAGGTCGCGATGTCGTTCGGTCGCCCTCTCACGCCTTTTGTCCAACCGACCACGGAGCCGCCATGTCGCCGAGCCCCCAAGCCGTCCCCGTCCTTGTTCCACCGCCGCACGTCGCGTGGGAAACGCTGATCCCCGCAGGAACCCACTGGTCCGGCATCCTGCGCCGCGGCCTCGCGCTGCGCATCGTCGATGTCGACGGCGGCGCGAACCTGTCCGCCGTCTTTCATCGCCAGGAAGATCCGCTCGAACGCTACAACATGGCCGACACGCTGAAGGCGCAGCACACCGCGCACCTCACGCGCGGCCATGCGCTGTATACGGACATGGGGCGCGTGATCGCGTCGATCACGGCCGACACGCTTGGCTGGCACGACCCGCTCGGCGGCGTCGGCGATGCGCGGTTGTTCGCGCACAAGTACGGCACGACCTCGTACCAGGCCGATCGCAACGCGATGATCCGCAACGGCCGCGACAGCCTCGTGCTCGAGCTCGCGAAATACGGCCTGTCGGCGCGCGATCTCGCCGCGAACGTCAACTTCTTCAGCCGGCTCGACACGCGCGACGACGGCACGCTCGATTTCGTCGCCGGCCATTCGCCGGCCGGCAGCGCGCTCGACCTGCGCTTCGAGATGAACACGCTCGCGGCGTTCTCGACCGCGCCGCATCCGCTCGATCCGCGTGCGGACTATGCGCCGAAGCCCGTGAAGCTGATCGCGTACCGCGCGTATCCGGCGGACGGCGCCGCGCCCGAGGACGACCCGTGCCGCCGCGCCTGCGCGGAGAACCTGCGCGGCTTCGCCAACACCGACCGCCTGTTCGCGTAAGGAGCCCGTCATGCCGATCATCGAAAGCCGTCTCGACCCGCGCGACGCGATTCACGACACCACGCTGAAAGCGGGCGAACCGTGGCTGCACGACCTGAAACGCGGACAGGTCTTCCGCATCCTCGACCTGGAAGGCAACCAGGCGGTCGACACGTTGTTCTACCGGTCCGACGACATCGAGGAGCGCTACAGCGCGCAGGACACGATTCGCGCGCAGCGCAACCTGTACCTGAGCGCGGGCAGCGTGCTGCTGTCCAGCCGGGGCAACCCGATGGTGACGATCGTCGCCGACACCTGCGGCCGCCACGACACGCTCGGCGGCGCGTGCGCGGCCGAGAGCAACACCGTGCGCTATGCGCTCGACAAGCGTTACATGCACAACTGCCGCGACAGCTTCCTCAACGCGATCGCGCACTGCACGTGCGGCGCGGGCGCGCGGCTCGGCAAGCGCGACCTCGTCGGCAACGTCAACTTCTTCATGAACGTGCCCGTCACGCCGCTTGGCGGGCTCACGTTCGAGGACGGCATCTCCGCGCCCGGCAAGTACGTCGAGATGCGCGCGGAGATGGACGTCACCGTGCTGATCTCGAACTGCCCGCAACTCAACAACCCGTGCAACGGCTACAACCCGACGCCCGTGCGCCTCACGATCTGGGAGGCTGAATGAACTACGCCCACGCTCACGATCGTTCGCGGGAGGCAACATGAGATTCGCCAAGGTCCTCGTCGCGAACCGCGGCGAAATCGCGTGCCGCGTGATCCGCACGCTCAAGCGGCTCGGCATCGCGTCGGTCGCGATTTATTCGGACGCCGATCGAGACGCGCGTCACGTGGCGCTCGCCGATGAGGCGGTGCGTGTCGGGCCCGCGCCGGCGGCCGACAGCTACCTGAACGTCGCGGCGATCCTCGCCGCCGCGCGCGCGACCGGCGCGCAGGCCGTGCATCCCGGCTACGGCTTCCTGTCCGAGCATGCCGGCTTCGCCGATGCATGCGAGGCGGCGGGCCTGCGCTTCATCGGGCCGCGCGGCGATCACATGCGCGCGTTCGGCCTCAAACACACCGCGCGCGCGCTCGCCGCCGCGCACGGCGTTGCGCTGCTGCCGGGCACGGGGCTGCTCGACGACGTGGCGACGGCGCTCGCCGAAGCCGACGCGATCGGGTATCCCGTGATGCTGAAAAGCACCGCCGGCGGCGGCGGGATCGGCATGTCGCTCTGCCGCGATGCCGCGCAGCTCGAGGCGGCCTTCGAATCCGTCGTGCGGCTCGGCAACGCGAACTTCGCGCATGCGGGCGTCTATCTCGAGAAGTTCGTCGAACACGCGCGGCACATCGAAGTGCAGATCTTCGGCGACGGCCGGGGCGGCGCGATCGCGCTCGGCGAACGCGATTGCTCCGTGCAGCGCCGCAACCAGAAAGTGATCGAGGAAACGCCCGCGCCCGACCTGACCGGCGCCGAGCGCGACGCGCTGCACGCGAGCGCGGTGCGGCTCGCCCGCGCGGTCGGCTACGCGTCGGCCGGCACCGTCGAATTCGTGTTCGACGCGAACGCGCGGCAGTTCTATTTCCTCGAGGTGAATACGCGGCTGCAGGTCGAACATTGCGTGACCGAAGCGGTGACGGGCGTCGATCTCGTGGAGTGGATGATCCTGCAGGCCGAAGGCGATCTGCCGCCGCTCGACACGCTGGCCGTCGCGCCGCGCGGCGCGAGCATCCAGGTGCGGCTGTATGCGGAGGATCCGCACAAGCAGTTCCAGCCGAGCGCGGGGCTGCTCACGCACGTCGCGTTTCCGGACGACGTGCGCGTCGACGGCTGGATCGAAGCGGGCACCGAGATCAGCGCGCATTACGATCCGCTGCTCGCGAAGCTGATTGTGCGCGGCGATACGCGGCGCGACGCGCTGGCCGCATTGCAGGCCGCGCTCGCGCGTACCGAGCTGTACGGAATCGAGACCAACCTCGACTACCTGCGCGCCGTCGTCGGCTCGGACACGTTCGCGCGCGGCGCGCCGACGACGGCATTCCTGTCGCGCTTCGCGTTCGCGCCGCACACGATCGACGTGCTCGACGGCGGCGTGCAGACCACCGTGCAGCAGGCGCCCGGGCGCGTCGGCTACTGGAGCGTCGGCGTGCCGCCGTCCGGGCCGATGGACGATCGCGCGTTCGATCTCGCGAACGCGCTGCTCGGCAACGCGCGCGACGCGGCGGGGCTCGAATTCACGATGGTCGGCGCGACGCTGCGCTTCAACACGGCGACGCTGTTCGTGCTCGGCGGCGCGCCGCTCGCGGCCACGCTCGACGGCGAGCCCGCGCCGTTCTGGCAGGTGCTGCACGCGCGGCCCGGCGCGGTGCTGAAGCTCGGCGGCGTGACCGGCGCGGGCGTGCGCGCCTGCCTCGCGGTGAAGGGCGGGCTGCAGGTGCCCGACTATCTCGGCAGCAAGGCGACCTTCACGCTCGGCCAGTTCGGCGGCCACGCGGGGCGCGCGCTGCGCAAGGGCGACGTGCTGCATCTGCACGCGGATGCGGGGCGCGGCGACGCGGGCGCGACGCTGGCCACGGCCGACGTTCCCGCGCTGACGCATGCGTGGACGCTCGGCGTGCTCGACGGGCCGCACGGCGCGCCGGATTTCTTCACGCCCGACGACATCGCGATGCTCTACGGCACGCAGTGGACGGTCCATTACAACTCCAGCCGCACCGGCGTGCGGCTGATCGGCCCGAAGCCGCAATGGGCGCGCGTGGACGGCGGCGAGGCCGGCCTGCATCCGTCGAACATCCACGACAACGCGTATGCGATCGGTGCGGTCGATTTCACCGGCGACATGCCGGTGATTCTTGGCCCGGACGGGCCGAGCCTCGGCGGCTTCGTGTGCCCGGTGACGGTCGTGCGCGACGAGTTGTGGAAGCTTGGGCAGTTGCGCCCGGGCGACACCGTGCAGTTCGTTCGCGCCCGCGTGTCGCCCGCGCCCGCGGTCGCCGCGATCGCGCCTGTGGCACCCGCAGGCGCGCCGGACGATTGCGTGCTGCATCGCGACCCGTCGGCCGGCGGCGGCATCGGCGTGGTGTACCGGCGCTCGGGCGATCGCAACGTGCTGGTCGAATACGGGCCGCTCGTGCTCGACCTCAACCTGCGTTTTCGCGTGCACGCGCTGATGTGCTGGCTCGACGCGCACCGCCTGCCCGGCATGCTCGACCTGACGCCGGGAATTCGCTCGCTGCAGGTGCAGTTCGACGCGCGGACGCTGCCGCTCGCCACGCTGCTCGCGCATCTGCAGGCCGCCGAGCGCGAACTGCCGGACGTGGCCGACATGCGCGTACCGAACCGCATCGTGCATCTGCCGCTGTCGTGGGACGACCCGTCGACGCGCGTCGCGATCGAGCGCTACATGCAGTCGGTGCGGCCCGATGCGCCGTGGTGCCCGAGCAATATCGAGTTCATCCGGCGCATCAACGGCCTGGCGAGCATCGACGACGTCCGGCGCATCGTGTTCGACGCGCGCTATCTGGTGATGGGGCTCGGCGACGTCTACCTCGGTGCGCCGGTCGCGACGCCGATCGATCCTCGGCATCGGCTGGTGACCACGAAATACAACCCCGCGCGCACCTGGACGCCGGAGAACGCGGTCGGCATCGGCGGCGCGTATCTGTGCGTGTACGGGATGGAAGGGCCGGGCGGCTACCAGTTCGTCGGCCGGACCGTGCAGATGTGGAACCGCCACCGCACCACGCGCGAATTCGAGGCCGGCAAGCCCTGGCTGCTGCGCTTCTTCGACGAGATCCGCTTTTACGAAGTCAGCGAGGCGGAGTTGACCGCGTTACGTGCGGACTTCATCGCGGGCCGCGCGTCGCTGAGGATCGAGGAATCCGTGTTCGATCTGGGCGCATACAACCGCTTCCTGCGCGACGAGGCGGATTCGATCGCGACGTTCAAGGCCGCGCAGCAAACCGCGTTCGAAGCCGAGCGTGAGCGATGGCGGGCGGCCGGGCACGCGGAATACGTCGGCGACGCGGAGCAGGGTGACGCGCAGGCGGCGCGGGCGGCGGGCGTGCTCGACGACACGCAGCGGGCGATCGCCGCGGACGTGTCGGGCAGCGTGTGGAAGGTGCTGGTCGAGGCCGGCGAGCGCGTGACCGAAGGGCAGGTCGTTGCGATCGTCGAGTCGATGAAGATGGAGGTGGCGGTGACGGCAACGGAAGACGGCACGATCGAGACGATCGATTGCGCGCCGGGCGCGGCGGTGGTGGCCGGCCAGCGGCTGATGGTGATGAAGGCGGGCGCCGCCGAGGAGGTCGCATGAGCACGACGGAACGTTCCATCCTGCCCGGGCTGCGCTCGATTGCCGCGCTGCGCGCGCGCTACGCGGCGGGCGACCTGACGCCGCATGCGCTCGTCGACGCGATCGCCGCGCATTTCGACGCAGGCGATCCGCATCATGCGTGGATCCGTCCGCTGACGCACGCGGAGATGACGCGGTATGCCGACGCGCTCGCCGGGCGCGACATCGCGTCGTTGCCGCTTTACGGCGTGCCGTTCGCGATCAAGGACAACATCGACCTCGCCGGCATACCGACGACGGCGGCCTGCCCGGCTTATGCATACACGCCGGCGCGCAGCGCGCCCGTGGTCGAGCGGCTGATCGCGGCCGGTGCGATTCCGATCGGCAAGACCAATCTCGACCAGTTCGCGACCGGGCTGTCGGGGCAGCGCTCGCCTTACGGCGCGTGCCGCAACGCGCTCGATCCGCGCTATGCGTCGGGCGGATCGAGTTCCGGGTCGGCGGTGGCGGTCGCGCTCGGCGTCGCGACGTTCTCGCTCGGCACCGACACGGCCGGTTCCGGGCGCGTGCCGGCCGCGTTCCACGGCCTCGTCGGGCTCAAGCCGACGCGCGGCGTGGTGAGTACGCTCGGCGTCGTGCCGGCCTGCCGGTCGCTCGATTGCGTGTCGGTGTTCGCGCATTCGCCGGCCGATGCGCGGGCGGTGTTCGACGCCGCGCATGGCGTGATCGAAGGCGATCCTTACGGGCGCGCATGGCAGCCGCCGGCGGGCGCGGGCGGACCGCGCCCGCATCCGGCGCGGCCGCTCGCGCAGGTGCGCTTCGGCGCGCCGCGTGCCGATCAGCTCGAATTCTTCGGCGACGAATCGTACCGTGCCGCATGGGGCGCGGCGCTCGAACGCCTGCGCGCGACCGGCGCGGCAGTCGTCGAGATCGATTTCGGCCCGTTCCTGGCGGCCGCGCGGTTGCTGTACGAAGGCCCGTGGGTTGCCGAGCGGCTGGCCGCGATCGGCGCATTCGCCGCGCGGGAACCCGATGCGCTGCATCCGGTGATTCGCGAAATCGTCGGCGGCGCGTCGCGCTTCAGCGCGGCCGACGCGTTCGCGGCATTCGACCGGCTCGCGACGCTGCGCGTCGAGGCGGCGCGCGCGTGGAGCGGGCTCGACGCGGTCGTGATGCCGACCTCGGCGACGACCGCGACCGTCGACGCGCTCGAAGCCGATCCGATCGGCGTCAACTCGCGCTTCGGCTACTACACGAATTTCGTCAACCTGCTCGACCTGTCGGCGATCGCCGTGCCGGCCGGCACGTGCGACAGCGGACGTCACGCGGGGTTGCCGTTCGGGATCACGTTCGTCGGTCGTGCGCACGACGATGCGCGGCTGCTCGATCTCGCCCAGGCGTGGACCGACGGCGCGGTCGCTGCCGATGATGGCGGGTCGCCCGCACTGGCGGCCTCCGCGCCCGATGTGTCGTCCGCTGTCGTGCGCGTGGCCGTCGTCGGCGCGCATCTGCGCGGCGAGCCGTTGAACGGGCAGCTCACGCAGCGGGGCGCGCGGTTCGTCGCCGCGACGACGACGGCCGCCGCCTATCGCCTCTACGCGCTGTCCGCGGCGGCTTGCGGCGGCGTCGCCAAGCCGGGCCTCGTGCGCGTGCCGGACGGCGGCGCGCCGATCGCGGTCGAGATCTGGGAGATGCCCGTCGACGCATACGGCAGCTTCGTCGCCGGGATTGCGGCGCCGCTCGGCATCGGCACGCTGACGCTCGCGGACGGCTCGCAGGTGCAGGGCTTCCTGTGTGAAAGCGCGGCCCTCGACGATGCGCAGGACATCACGCGCTTCGGCGGCTGGCGCGCTTACCGCGCCCAGGCCGCC
This sequence comes from Burkholderia sp. RF2-non_BP3, assembly GCF_001522185.1. NCBI lineage: Bacteria > Pseudomonadati > Pseudomonadota > Betaproteobacteria > Burkholderiales > Burkholderiaceae > Burkholderia > Burkholderia sp. RF2-non_BP3. The sequence goes on from NZ_LOSU01000034.1 coordinate 14,928, forward strand.
AGCGACGCATTGCAATGAACGTCCGGTCGCGCGTTGCTCCTGCATTCGCGCGGCCGGCACCTGAAACGATACGGAGATTCCCATGTCAACGACCCGCAACACGACCGGCTGGCTTGCCGTGCGCCGCGAGCTGACGGCGCGCGGCAAATGGACGCTCGGCCTCGCGTCCTTCCTGCTGCCGTTCGCCGTCTGGTGCCTGATCAGCTATGTGCCGTTCGTCTGGCATCCGCAAATGCGCATCACGAATCCGGGAAGCGTCGACTATTTCCAGACCGGCATGCAGATCGACCGCGACGTGTTCGACGACGAGCTCGCGCATGCGCGTGCGACGCACGCGGCCGTGCCCGAGGGCGTGCGCGCGAACCCGGTGTACCTGCCTGCGCCGCACCAGGTGCTGCGCGCGTTCTACACGGCGTTCACGACGCCGCCCGCCTCGCGCGACGGCGTGTGGCTGCACGAAAGCCTGTGGCACAGCATCCGGATCATCTTCTGGGGCTTCGTGATCTCGTCCGCGATCGGCGTGCCGCTCGGCATCGTCTGCGGCACCTTCAGCGCGCTCGCGCGGCTGCAGGAGCCATTCCTGGAGTTCTTCCGCTACCTGCCGGCGCCGGCGTTCGGCGCGCTGATGGTCGCGATCCTCGGCATCTACGACGCGCCGAAGGTCGCGATCATCGTGATCGGCACGCTGTTCCAGCAGGTGCTGATCATCGCGAACACGACGCGCAAGCTCGAATACGGGCTGTTCGAAGCGGCGATGACGCTCGGCACGAAGAAGCTTCAGCTGCTCACGCACGTCGTGATTCCGGGCGTGCTGCCGGACCTGTATCGCGACCAGCGGATCCTGCTCGGCTGGGCGTGGACCTACCTGATCGTCGCCGAACTCGTCGGCACGAGCTCGGGCATCACCTGGTACATCAGCCAGCAGGCGCGCTACCAGCACTTCGACAACGTCTATGCGGCAATCCTGATGATCGGGATCATCGGCCTCGGCACCGACATTGCGCTCGGACTGCTCGGCCGCAAGCTGTTTCCGTGGGATCGCACGCTGAAGGCGTGACGCCCGTTGACGCGCATCCATCGACCGATTTCCGTAGAGGGCATCATGCAGAATCCGCAAGCCGTTCCCGATTACCTGATTCAATCCGACGCGGTGCGTGAGCGCTTCGCGCGGCTCAAGGCCCGCGACGTGATTCTCGACGTGCGGCATGTCGGCAAGCGTTTCGCGACGCCGCAGGGCGAGTGCGTGGCGCTCGATGACATCAGTTTCCGTACCCACCGGCGCGAGTTCGTGTGCGTGATCGGCCCGTCCGGCTGCGGCAAGTCGACGCTGATTCGCATCCTGGCGGGGCTCGACACGCAGACGAGCGGCGAGGTGCTGCTGGACGGCAAGCCCGTGCAGGGGCCGGGCGCCGATCGCGGGATGGTGTTCCAGGGCTATACGCTGTTTCCGTGGCTCACCGTGAAGAAGAACGTGATGTTCGGCCTCCGAATGAACGGCAGCAGCGGCAGCGAAGCCGAGCGCGAGGCGCTGCAATGGCTCGATCTGGTCGGGCTGACGCGTTTCGCCGACGTGTATCCGCATCAGCTGTCGGGCGGCATGAAGCAGCGCGTGGCGATCGCCCGCGCGCTCGCGAACCGCCCGCGCATCCTGCTGATGGACGAGCCGTTCGGCGCGCTCGACGCGCAGACGCGTGCGCGGATGCAGACACACCTGCTCGACATCTGGCGCAATATCGACGTGACGATCCTGTTCATCACGCACGATCTCGAGGAAGCGATCTTCCTCGCGGACCGGATTCTCGTGCTGAAGGCGAACCCGGGCGGCGTGCAGGAACTGATCGAGGTGCCGGTGGCGCGGCCGCGGGATTATTCGCAGGTCAATACGCCCGAATTCGTCGCGACGAAGGCGCGGCTCGAAGCGCTGATCCATCCGAAGGAGGAGGCGGCTGACGACGAAGGTGTGAAGCCGCACATGATCCGGATGACGGACGTTTCGGACAATGTCGAGTAGCGGGAGAGCCGGGCATGCATATGTGCCCGTGATGACGTACGGATCGAGATCGAGTGCGAACTTGTCGGGTCAGCGGTCTCGGTTCGGATTTTCCATTAATCGAGCCGGGTGGCGTGTGGGGTGAAATAATGCCGTTAAAAGTGCGTTTAAATAATGTCGGGGTTCTGGGCTGGTTGCGTGAGTCTTTTTGTTTCGATTTGGTGTGAGGTATAAGGGTTAATTCACATAATCACGCATCGAGACCATGGATTCGTGTCGGAGGCGGTGGCGTTAATAAAAAATGCTAATAAAACGGTCGAACATTTCACGTTCCCGCGCATCCTTGAGGGGCGTGCTCCTGGTGCGTTGATTTATCCTTGATGAGAGTGATGCGAAATACAGGATCAATCATTTGTATTGTTTTGATGAGCCGGGAATTTTATAAAAAATAATCGAGAACTGTCAGCGTTTACAGGTTCATTGGATTAACTGCACGGTGTAAATTTAAATCGCGGGACAACTTGAGGTTTCAAGGTTTCATGACGAATCGTCACTCGATCGGTGATTGAAGGTCGTCTGAAACAGTCCGCGCACCGGCCGCCCCATTTACCTGAACGGGAGTTCCTATGTCACGCGTTACCGATGTGCTCGTCTCGATCGATACCGAAACGATTCTCCAAAAATATCCGAATCCCAGCCGGGATCCGAAAAACCCGACGCTGATCGACTGGAAGCACGTGTACATGGTCACGAACCAGGACAACGTCGTCTCCGGGCAGGCGGGCGGCGAACTCGACCTGAGAGCCCAGGTCGGCGACCTGATCCGTTGGCGCGAAACGAGCCTGTCCCTGGGCTTCGAGAAGCAGGTGGTGTTCTACGGCTTCATCGCGAACCAGGGCAAGGACCTGATTTCGACGCCGACGCCGCGCAAGGCCACCGCATCGGTCCCGATTCCGAATCCGAGCTCGCCGTCGACGCCGACCTGCCAGAAGGTGGACAACTACTACTGGTCGTCGGAAACGCTGTCGGAAGGCCGCGTCACCTATCACTTCTACTTCCAGATCATCGACCGCAACTGCCAGTCGCTGGGTTGCTATCAGTGGGATCCGTTCATCTCGATCCACAACTGATCTCGGCAGGCGGGCGGCCGCGTGGCGGTCGCCCGCGTCATAATCCCGTTCCGGAGGACGTGCCATGTCTGGTCTTCGTTGCGATGTGCTTGCGATCGTCGATGCCGTCACGCTGCTGTCGACCTATCCCGATGCGAGCCGGAACGCCGATACGCCGACGGTGATCGACGGCCGGCACATCTACGTGGTGAGCCCCGGCGACACCGGGACGCTCGGCCGCAACGACAGCCGGCTCTTTGCCGGCCTGTCGCCGGGCGACCAGCTCCGCCTGCGCGAAACGGCGCTGGCGCTGCGTGCCGAAGCGAGCGTGCTGTTCATCCGGTTCGCGTTGAAGGACGCGGGCATCGTCGCGCGGATCGAACCGGAGGTGCGCGACGCCGCGACGCCGGTGCCGTCCGACGACGACCTGCTCCATCCGCAGTGCCGGCCGATGCCGGATCACTACTGGCGCAGCGACGTGCTGGCCGCGGGCGCCACCACGTGCACGGCCGATTTCGCCGTGCTGGATCGCGATGGTGCCGTGTCCGGTTATTTCCGCTGGGAGACGTCGATCGAGATCGACGACGGCGGGGCGGATTCGTAGCAGTCCGATTTAAGGCCGTCGCGGGGCCACGACGGTAACGTCAACCTGGCGCCCGATACCGACGTCCCGGCGATTTTCCGCGTGAATGCCGCGTTCAAACAGGACACCGAACCGTTTGGCGCGCGGGCCGCATGCGTTTCATGGACGGCCCACCCGAATCAGTTTCGCTCCTGTTCCAGCCAGCGTCGTTGCGATGCGTAAAGATGCGTGCGCATGGCCGCCTGGGCCATCAGCACCTCGCCGTTTTCCAGCGCGTGAAGAATGGACTCGTGTTCGTCGAACGCCTTTGCCCACGTCTGCCTGCTTTCGGTGCGCGCGCTGACGCGCGAGGAGATCGGACTGTGGCGTCCGTCGAACAGCTCGCCCACCAGCCTGACCAGCACCGAATTGCCGGTCATCGCTGCAATCGCGACGTGGAATTCGCGATCGTGCGCGAGCGGGGAACGGCCTTCCGCGATGGCGGACCGCATCGCCTCGACCGCGCGGCGCACGGGCGCCAGCCGTTCGGGCGTCGCGTGTGCGCATGCGAGTTCGACGACGCTGCCTTCGAGCGCGGCGCGGGCGCTCATCAGTTCGATCGGATTTTCGCCCAGCGGTGTCGCCGCGGCATTCGACGCCTTCGCGGGAGGGCACACGAACACGCCGGAGCCCATCCGGACTTCGACGATGCCCTCGATCTCCAGCGCAATGAGCGCCTCGCGAACCGACGGGCGTGATACGCCCAACTGCTGAGCCAGATCCCGCTCGGGCGGCAGGCGTTCTCCGTCGGCGAACCGCCCGTCTTCGATGAGCGAACGAATCTGGTCGGCGATGCGCTGATACAGGCGGCGCGTATCCACCTGTTTGAACTGGTCCAGCAATGCTCCCCCTTGCCGCGTCGCGCGGTTGTCCGATCCGAAGCAATCAGTCTACTGCACTTTGAATGGCCTGACCAATTGACGGGGTGTCAAGGGCCTCGTTCGACGTCGCAACGAGCCGGATGGGCAAATTGGCCTTACCAAACCTCCGGCCGCTCGGCGTGCCAGTCGATTTCGCTTAACGTCCAACGGCAGTAGTGAAAGATGGAAATATCCGAACCATGCGACATGCACTTGCCACCGAGCCTTTTAGGGATTTTCCTGAATATCCTGTCAATTGGCTTGACCAATTGAGGTCAGACCAATAGCCTGTGTCTGGTCAGGCCAATTCGGTGGGGCACGCGCCGCACCGTCCTGTTTCATCCATTACCGAGATACCGATGAGAACCGTCATTTGTGAAGAACCCGGTCGTCTGGTCGTTGCCGAGCGCCCGGTGCCGGCCGCAGGCCCCGACGATGTCCTGATCCGCGTGAAGCGGGTCGGTGTATGCGGCACCGACATGCATATCTTCACCGGCAACCAGCCGTACCTCGCCTATCCGAGGGTGATGGGGCACGAGCTGGCCGGCGTCGTCGAGACCGCACCGGCGGGCGCGCGCGTCAAGGCCGGCGACCAGGTCTACGTGATGCCGTATCTGTCGTGCGGGACGTGCGTCGCGTGCCGCGCGGGCAAGACCAATTGCTGCACCCGGATCGAGGTGCTGGGCGTGCACGCCGACGGCGGCATGGTCGAATACCTCGCCGTGCCGCAGGCCTTCGTGTTCGCGGCCGACGGCGTCACGCTCGACCAGGCCGCGATGATCGAATTCCTCGCGATCGGCGCGCACGCGGTCGCGCGTGCCGAGGTCCGGTCCGGGCAACGCGTGCTGGTCGTCGGCGCGGGCCCGATCGGCATGGCCGCGCTGATCTTCGCCACGCTGCGCGGCGCGCGGGTCTGCGTGCTCGACGGCCGCGCGGACCGGCTGGCGGTTTGCGCGACGGCGCTGGGCGCGCACGCCACCGTGCCGCTCGACACGAGCGGGGCCGACGTCGAGCGCCTCGCGGCGCTGACCGACGGCGAATTCTTCGATGTCGTGTTCGACGCCACCGGCAATCTCGCGGCGATGGAGCGCGGCCTGGACTTCGTCGCGCACGGCGGCAAGTACGCGCTGATCTCGCTCGTGAAGGGCCGCATTTCGTTCTCCGATCCGGAATTCCACAAGCGCGAGACGACACTGCTCGCGAGCCGCAACGCGACGCCGGCCGATTTCGAAACGGTGCTCGACGCGATGCGTGCGGGGCAGGTGCCGACCGACGCGTTGAAGACGCACGCGCTGACGCTCGCGGACCTGCCCGACCGGTTCGCGGAACTCCTCGAACCGGACGCGGGCGTGATCAAGGCGCTCGTCGAATGCTGAACGCGGAGCGCGAACCGATGGGCAATCCGATCCTGCAGTTCGGCACCAGCCGCTTTCTCCAGGCGCACGTCGACCTGTTCGTGTCGGAAGCGCTGGCCGCCGGCCGCGCGCTCGGCGCGATCACCGTGGTGCAGACGACGTCGAGCGCGGAAAGCCGTGCGCGCATCGATGCGTTGCGCGCGAGCGGGCGCTACCCGGTGCGGATTCGCGGCCGGCGGCACGGCGAGACGATCGATCGCGAGGTCGAGTGCACGGCGATCACGGAAGCGCTGCATGCGGCGGACGACTGGGCGCGGTTGCGCGAGTGCGTCGCAGGCGAGGTCCGGGCCATCGTGTCCAACACGGGCGACAGCGGCTATGCGCTGTTCGACGACGACGGGGCCGAGCTTCTGGCCGGCCACCGCGCGCCGCGCGGTTTCGCGGCGAAGCTCGCGGTGCTGCTGCACGAGCGCTTCCGCGCGGGCGGGGCACCCGTCACGCTGCTGCCGTGCGAACTCGTCGCGCGCAATGGCGACACGCTGCGCGATCTCGTCATCGCCGTCGCGCGGGCCTGGCGCGCGGACGCGGCTTTCGTCGATTACCTGATCGACGGCTGCGTGTGGGTCAACTCGCTCGTCGACCGGATCGTGTCGGAGCCGATTCACCCGGTCGGCGCGATCGCCGAACCGTATGCGTTGTGGGCGGTGCGGCGCACGGCGGGGATGACGCTGCCGTGCGAGCACCCGGACATCGTCGTGACCGACGATCTCGAACGTTACGAGCGCCTGAAGCTGCTGCTGCTCAATCTCGGGCACACGGTGCTCGCGGAGCAATGGCGCACGCGCGGCGGTGCGCCTGACATGACGGTGGGCGCGGCGATGGACGATCCCGCGTACCGCGCGCCGCTCGAGGCGGTGTGGAGCGACGAGGTGATGCCGGTGTTCGATGCGCTCGGCGAGCGCGACGCGGCGCAGGCCTACCTGAATGAGGTGCGCGACCGCTTCCTGAACCCATTCCTCGCGCACCGGCTGGCCGATATCGCGGGCAATCACGACGTGAAGAAGGCACGGCGCCTGCGCCCCGTGGTCGACCTGGCGCGCGCGCTGAAGTTGCCGGTCGCGCAGCCGTACCTGATCGCGGCGCTCGGGTAAGCGGGCGTGCGGCCCGGCGTCCGGCGAAGTGAAATCGAATGAAATGGAATGGAGACACGCAACGATGACGACACGCATTATCGATGTGCAGGTACGTGACATTCGCTTTCCGACGTCCAGGAGCATGGACGGCTCGGATGCAATGAACGGCAACTCCGACTATTCGGCGACCTACGTGACGCTCGTCACCGATGCCGGCGACGGCCTTCGCGGGAACGGGCTGACGTTTACGATCGGCCGTGGCAACGAGCTGTGCGTCGAGGCGGCGCACGCGCTCGCGAAGCTGTTCGTGATCGGGCGGTCGCTCGACGAGATCACGGCGGATTTCGGCGCGTACTGGCACGAAATGGTCGCGGGCGACTGCCAGTTGCGCTGGGTCGGCCCGGAGAAGGGCGTGGTGCATCTCGCGACGGCGGCGCTGATCAACGCGATCTGGGATCTCTGGGCGAAGACGGCGCGCAAGCCGGTCTGGAAATTCCTGGTCGACATGCCGCCCGAGCAACTCGTGAACTGCATCGACTTCACGTACATCGACGACGTGCTGACGCGCGACGAAGCCGTCGCGATGCTGCGCCGGGCCGCACCGGGCAAGGCGCAGCGCGAGCGGGAGATGTGCGAGCACGGTTTTCCCGGATACACGACCGCGGCCGGCTGGCTCGGTTATTCCGAGGAGAAGATGCGCGCGCTCGCACGCGCCGCGGTGGCAGACGGATGGACTCACCTGAAGCAGAAGGTCGGCGCGGATCTCGAACAGGACGTGCGGCGTGCACGCATCCTGCGCGAAGAACTCGGCTGGGAGCGCAAGCTGATGATGGACGCGAACCAGAACTGGGGCGTCGACGAGGCGGTCGCGAACATGCGGGTGCTCGCGCGGTTCGATCCGTGGTGGATCGAGGAGCCCACCAGCCCGGACGACATTCTCGGTCATGCGGCGATCCGGCAGCGGATCGGGCCGATCGGTGTCGCGACCGGCGAGCATGCGCACAACCGCGTGATGTTCAAGCAGTTCTTCCAGGCCGGCGCGCTCGATTTCTGCCAGCTCGATCCCGCGCGGCTCGGCGGGCTCAACGAAGTGCTCGCCGTCGTGCTGATGGCGGCGAAGTTCGGCGTGCCTGTGTGCCCGCACGGCGGCGGTGTCGGCCTGTGCCAGTACTCGCAGAACATCGTGATGTTCGACTACATCGCGGTGTCGGGCTCGCTGGAGCGGCGCGTGCTCGAATACGTCGACCATCTTCACGAGCATTTCGAGGCGCCGATCGTGATTCGCTGCGGGCGCTACATGCCACAGGAAGCGCCGGGTTACGGCGTCACGATGAAGCCGGCGTCGCTCGATGCATTCGCGTACCCGGACGGGCCCGAATGGCGAGCGTAATCGAACAGGCATCACGACAAGAACCAAACCGGAGACAACGATGAATCACGATCCGCAGCAATCGCAGCACCTTGCCACGGCGGTCAGGAAGGCCGCCATCCGGCTCCTGCCGTTCCTCACGCTGATGTACGCGCTGGCCTTCATCGATCGCGCGAACGTCGGCTTCGCGAAGCTCGCCTATCAGGCCGACACGGGCCTGAGCGATGCGGCATTCGCATTCGGCGCCGGCATTTTCTTCGTCGGTTATGCATTGTTCGAAGTGCCGAGCAACCTGATCATGAATCGCATCGGTGCGCGCGTGTGGATGAGCCGGATCATGGTGACGTGGGGGCTCGTCTCGGCGTCGATGATGTTCGCGCATACGCCGACGCAGTTCTATGCGATCCGCTTCCTGCTCGGCGCGGCGGAGGCCGGGTTCTTTCCCGGCATCATCCTGTACCTGACCTACTGGTTTCCCGCGAAGGGGCGCGCCCGCGCGCTCGGATTGTTCTATTTCGGCGTGCCCATCGCGATGCTGATCGGAAATCCGCTGTCGGGCTTCCTGCTGCAGATGCACGACATGTTCGGCCTGCGGAACTGGCAATGGATGTATCTGGTCGAGGGGCTGATGGCGACCGTGGTCGGCGTGATCGCGTTCTTCTACCTGACGAGCCGGCCGAAAGACGCGCGCTGGCTGACCGACGACGAGAAGCGCGCATTGTGCAACACGCTCGATGCGGAAGAGCGCGCGAAATCGCGGCACCTGTCCGCGACGGTGTTCGGCGTGCTGAAGGACCGTCGCGTGCTGACCTTCATTGCCGCGTACTTCTGCATCCAGATCGGTAATGCGCCGCTCGCGTTCTACCTGCCGTCGAAATTCGCCGCGACGATGGGCACCCAGATCGATGGAAAGATCGGATTGCTGCTGATGATTCCGTGGCTGTGCACGATTGCGGCGATGATCATCGCGACGCGCTTCGCGGATCGCCATGACAACCATTTGCAGGTCGCGACCGGCATGCTGACGGTCGGGATTCTCGCGTTCGCATCGATATCCGTGATCAACACGCCGGTGCTGGCGCTGCTCGCGTTCTGCATCGCGATCCCGGGGCTGGTCGCGTGCCAGCCGGTGTTCTGGTGCCTGCCGACGCGTTATCTCGGCGGGACGGGTGCCGCGAGCGGCATTGCGTTCATCGTGTCGATCGGCAATCTCGGCGGCTTCGTGTCGCCGCAGATCAAGGCATTCGCCGATGCGGCGTCGCACGATTCGCGCACCGGCTTCGTGGTGGTGGCCGCGTTGTGTTTCGTCAGCGTGCTGCTGCTGCGCTCGCTGCGCGGCATGGGCCAGGCGGGCGCGGAGAGCGCGCCGGGCGGCGCGCGGGCCGGCTCGCATCGCTGAAGCGTTCGCCGGCGCGACGCAAGGCGGCTTGCCGGCGCCGAACCACCCATCTTGAATCCAGGATCACTGTCATGTCCTTTCCCGTCACCGGGCCGGTCGCGATTCGGCTGCATCCGAACGACGACGTCGTGATCGCGACGCGCCAGCTCGTGTCCGGCGACCTGATCGCGTCCGAGGCGCTCGCCGTGTCCGGGCTGATTCCGCCAGGCCACAAGATCGCCACGCGCGACATCGCGAAGGGCGAGCCGGTCAGGCGCTACAACCAGATCATCGGCGTCGCGCGCGAGACGATCGCGCGCGGTCAGCATGTGCACGTGCACAACCTCGGCATGGCCGAGTTCGCGCGCGAGCACGCGTTCGGTGCCGCCGCGAGTCCGACGCGTCTCGATGACACATCGGCGACCTTCATGGGCATTCGCCGCGACGACGGACGGATCGCGACGCGCAATTACATCGGCATACTGACGAGCGTCAATTGCTCCGCCACGGTGGCACGTGCGATCGCCGATCATTTTCGGCGAGAGGTAAACCCGCATGCGCTGGCCGACTATCCGAACATCGACGGCGTGATCGCGCTCACGCACGGGCTCGGCTGCGGGATCGATTCGCGGGGAGACGGAATCGCGATCCTTCGGCGCACGCTGGCGGGCTACGCCGCGCATCCGAATTTCCACTCGGTGCTGTTCATCGGCCTCGGTTGCGAGACCAACCAGATCGGCGACGTGCTGCGCGAAGGCGGGCATGCGGATGCCGCACGCCTGCGCCACTTCACGATCCAGGAGAGCGGCGGCACGCGCAGGACGATCGAGCGCGGCATCGCGATGGTTACGGACATGCTCGAGGACGCGAACCGCGCGGTGCGGGTCGTGATGCCCGCGGCGCATCTCGTGGTGGGGCTGCAGTGCGGCGGCTCGGACGGCTACTCGGGCATCTCGGCGAATCCCGCGCTGGGGGCGGCCGTCGACCGGCTGGTGCGGCAGGGCGGCACGGCGATCCTTTCCGAGACGCCCGAAATCTACGGCGCCGAGCATCTGCTCACCCGGCGTGCCGTCAGCCGCGACGTCGGCGAAAAGCTGCTCGCGCGCATCGCGTGGTGGGAAGCCTATTGCGCACGTCACGGCGCGGCGCTGGACAACAATCCGTCGGCCGGCAACAAGGCGGGCGGGCTCACGACGATCCTCGAGAAATCGCTCGGCGCGATCGCGAAAGCCGGGACCACGAATCTCGTCGACGTATACGAATACGCGCAGCGTATCGATGCGCGCGGCCTCGTATTCATGGATTCGCCCGGCTACGATCCGATGTCGGCGACGGGGCAGGTCGCGTCGGGCGCGAACCTGATCTGCTTCACGACGGGGCGGGGTTCGGCGTACGGCTGTGCGCCGGCACCGTCGTTGAAACTTGCGACGAATACCGCGCTGTGGATGCGTCAGGAAGACGACATCGACATCAATTGCGGCGGCGTGATCGACGGCACGTCGAGTGTCGACCAGCTTGGCGCCACGATCTTCCAGCACATGCTCGACTGCGCGTCCGGCAATCGCTCGAAAAGCGAATCGCACGGCTACGGCCAGAACGAATTCGTGCCCTGGCAGGTTGGCGTGATCACCTAGCCGCGTGTTTGCCCGCTGCAGCCGGGGTTCCCTCTGCCTGTGCCGTGCGATCGAATTCAGGATTTGTCTAGTCATCCTGCCGATTGGATCGTCCGGCATGCACCAACTGCGTGCCTGAATTCCCCGCAACGAGGCACGTCGGAGCCCCTAAATTAGGGGATTTCCCGCGTTTTCACGGTTTTTTTTGATCGATGCTTGTCTCGCTGTTTTTCTTCTTGCATGCTTGTATAGACAAATTCCTGAGGCGGCTTGCTGCACCGAAGGGATGACGCACTTCAACGCAAGGAGAACTCTCGTGAACGGCAAGCGCATCAAGTGGGCAATCAGGACGATCGGCGTCATCGCGGCAGCAGCGGCAACGCTCGCCGCACCGGTGCAGGCAAAGGAGTGGAAGACGGTGACGGTCGCACTCGAAGGCGGCTACGCACCGTGGAACCTCACGCTGCCGGGCGGCAAGCTGGGTGGTTTCGAACCGGAGCTGCTCGCCAACGTGTGCGAGCGGATCAAGGTGCAGTGCAACATGGTCGCGCAGGACTGGGACGGGATGATTCCCGGCTTGCAGGCCGGTAAGTTCGACATCCTGATGGATGCGATTTCGATCACGCCGGAGCGCGAAAAGATCCTGCTGTTCTCGCGTCCGTATGCGGCGACGCCCGCGACGTTCGCCGTCACCGATACCAAGATCCTGCCGAAGGCCGCGCCCGGCGCGCCGATGGTCAAGCTGACGGGTGACGCGAACGCCGACAAGCCCACCGTCGACGCGCTGCGCAAGCAGCTGAAGGGCAAGACGATCGGTATCCAGTCGGGCACCGTCTATACGAAGTTCATCAACGACAGCTTCAAGGACATCGCGTCGATTCGCGTGTACAAGACCTCGCCCGAGCGCGATCTCGACCTCGTCGCCGGGCGCATCGATGCGTCGTTCGACGACGTCACGTACTACGCGGCGAACAACACGAAGAAGGACAACGCGTCGATCGTGCTCGCGGGGCCGAAGCTCGGGGGGCCGATCTGGGGGCCGGGCGAAGGCCTCGCGTTCCGCAAGCAGGATGCCGATCTGAAGACGAAGTTCGACACGGCGATCGGCGCGGCGCTCGCGGACGGCACGGTGAAGAAGCTGGCCGACAAGTGGTTCAAGACCGACGTCACGCCGTAAGCGTGCATTCGGCGGCCGCCGCGTAAGCGATTCGAACGACGCGCGGCGGCACGCGTCCCGCAGATTCACTCAACGCTTGCCGGGAGGCACGCATGGCGATTCTTGAAATGCTCGGCTTCGGAACCGAAGGCTGGGGCGGTGTGCTGCTGCTCGCGGCGCTGATGACGGTCGCACTGACGCTCGCCGCGCTCGCGGTGGGCGCCGTGATCGGCGCGGCGATCGCGGCGGCGAAGCTGTCGCGCCACCGCAGCGCCCGCCTGCTCGGCGACCTGTACACGACGGTGTTTCGCGGCGTGCCGGAACTGCTCGTCATCTATCTGTTCTACTTCGGCGGCTCGACGCTCGTCACGGCCGTCGGCCAGTGGTTCGGCGCGGAAGGCTTCATCGGCGTGCCGCCGTTCGTGATCGGCGCGCTCGCGGTCGGGATGATCTCGGGCGCCTATCAGGCCGAGGTGTATCGCGCGGCGGTGCTGGCGGTGTCGAAGGGCGAGCTCGAGGCGGCGCGCGCGATCGGCATGCCGGGCAGCATGGTGCTGCGCCGCATCCTGATTCCGCAGGTGCTGCGCTTCGCGCTGCCCGGCATCGGCAACGTGTGGCAACTGAGCCTCAAGGATTCGGCGCTGATCTCCGTCACCGGCCTCGCCGAGCTGCTGCGCACGAGCCAGATCGCCGCCAATTCGACTCACCAGTACTTCGTGTTCTTCGTTGCGGGCGGGGCGCTGTATCTGCTGATGACGGGCTTGTCGAACCGCGTGTTCAACCGGGCGGAAGCAATCGTCGGCCGGTCGTTCCGCCGCAATTTCGCGCGCAACTGACGGAGAACGTGCATGTCCATCGATTTCGACTTTCTCTTCGATACGCTGCGCCAGCTGCTCGCGGCCGTGCCGACCACGCTCGGCCTGTTCTTCGCGTCGCTCGTGCTCGGCGGCCTGCTGTCGCTCGTGATCGTCACGATGCGCGTGTCGCCGCACTGGCTGCCGAACCGCTTCGCGCGCGGCTACATCCTCGTGTTTCGCGGCTCGCCGCTGCTGATCCAGATGTTCCTCGTGTATTACGGGCTCGGCCAGTTCGGCGTGATCCGCGAAAGCTTCATGTGGCCGCTGCTGCGCGAGCCGTACGTGTGCGCGGTGCTGTCGCTCGCGCTGTGTACGGCAGGCTACACGGCCGAAATCCTGCGTGGCGGATTGATGGCCGTGCCGGTCGGGCAGATCGAGGCCGGTCATTCGATCGGGCTGTCGGGCTTCGCGCTGCTGCGGCGCGTGATCGGACCGATCGCGCTGCGCCAGAGCCTGCCCGCGTACTCGACCGAAGCCGTGCTGCTTGTCAAGTCCACTGCGCTGGCCAGCCTCGTCACGGTGTGGGAAGTGACGGGTGTCGCGCAGCAGATCATTCAGCAGACCTATCGGACGACCGAGGTCTTCGTCTGCGCCGCCGTCATCTATCTGGCCCTGAACTTCATCGTCGTGCGCCTGCTCGGCGCGCTCGAATGGCGGCTCTCCGGGCACCTGCGCGCGCCCAAGTCGTCCGGCGCGTCCGTCGCGGCGACGCGCAATCCCCGGCGCGTCGCATCCTGAGCGTCCCCATCCTTTCCAGGAGAATCCGATGAACACCGCTGCTCCCGTTGCGCTGTCGGTCAAGAACATCCACAAGTCGTTCGGCGATCATCATGTGCTGAAAGGCATTTCGCTCGACGCGCACGAGGGTGACGTCATCTCGATCCTCGGCGCGAGCGGGTCGGGCAAGAGCACGTTCCTGCGCTGCCTGAACCTGCTCGAGACGCCTGACGACGGCTCCGTCGCGCTCGCCGGGGAAACGCTCGCGATGAAGCGCGCGCGCGACGGCAAGCTGCATCCGAGCGACCGGCGTCAGGTCGACCGGATCCGCTCCCAGCTTGGCATGGTCTTTCAGAACTTCAACCTATGGTCGCACATGACGGTGCTCGACAATCTCGTCGAGGGGCCGCTGCGCGTGCAGAAGCGCAGCCGCGCGGAAGCGGTCGAGGAGGCCGAGGCGCTGCTGGCGCGCGTCGGCCTCGCCGACAAGCGCGGCTACTATCCGGCGCACCTGTCGGGCGGTCAGCAGCAACGCGTCGCGATCGCCCGCGCGCTCGCGATGCATCCGAAGGTGATGCTGTTCGACGAACCGACGTCCGCGCTCGATCCGGAGCTGGTCGGCGAAGTGCTGCGCGTGATGCGTTCGCTCGCGGAGGAGGGGCGCACCATGCTGGTCGTCACCCATGAAATGGGCTTCGCACGGCACGTATCGAATCGCGTGATGTTCCTGCATCAGGGCGAAGTCGACTCGGACGGCGCGCCCGACGACCTGTTCGGCGGTCAGTGCTCCGAACGTTTCCGACAGTTCGTGTCGAGCCACCACGACCGCACATCGAACTGAGGCTGCCATGACCGTATTCCGTGCGGCACGGCCGCTCGACTGGCGACAGGTTGCGGCAGTGGCGGCAGGCGAGCCGCTTGCGCTGACCGATGACGCGCGCGCGCGTGTCGTCGCCGCGCGCGAACTCGTCGACGAGATCGTCGCGCGCGGGATTCGCGCATACGGCGTCAATACCGGCGTCGGCGCGCTGTGCGACGTGATCGTGTCGCCGGCGCAGCAGAGCACGCTGTCGCGCAACATCCTGATGAGCCATGCGGTCGGCGTCGGCATGCCGCTCGGCGCGGCCGAAACGCGCGCGATCATCGCGGCCGCGATCAACAACTTCGCGCACGGGCATTCGGGCGTGCATGCCGATGTCGTCGAACAGCTCGTCGCGCTGCTCGAGCACGATTGCCTGCCGGAGGTGCCGGCGCACGGTTCGGTCGGTTATCTGACCCACATGGCGCACGTCGCGCTCGTCTGCATCGGGCACGGCCATGCACGCCATCGCGGCGAGCGCATTCGCGGCGACGAGGCGCTGCGGCGCGTCGGCCGCAAACCGCTCGTGCTCGGCGCGAAGGAGGGGCTGAGCCTGGTCAACGGCACGCCGTGCGTGACGGGGCTCGCCGCGCTCGCGCTCGCCCGCGCGGAACGGCTGCTCGACTGGGCAGACTGGATCGCGGCGACGAGTTTCGAGAATCTCGGCGGACAGCTCGCGGCGTTCGATCCGGCCTCGCTCGCGCTGCGGATTTCGCCCGGCATCGGGCACGTCGGCGCGCGTTTGCGGACGATGCTGGCCGACAGCCCGATGCTTGCGGCGGCGAGCGGCCGGCATACGCAGGATCCGCTCAGCCTGCGCACGATTCCGCACGTGCATGGCGCGGCCCGCGACGTGTTCGCGGTGACGGCGGACGTCGTCGATCGCGAGCTTGCGTCCGTCACCGACAATCCGATCGTTGCCGGTACGCGCGACGCGCCGGCCGTTCATTCGCAGGCGCATGCCGTCGGCGCGGGCATCGCGCTGGCGATGGACAGCCTCGCGGCCGCGATGGCGCAAGTGGCGGCGATTGCCGAGCGGCGGCTGGACCGTCTCGTCAATCCGCTCGTGAGCGGGCTGCCGGCGTTTCTCGCGGCGCCGGGCGGCACGTGTTCGGGGTTCATGATCGCGCAATACACGGCGGTCGCACTGGTCGCGCAGAACCAGCGACTCGCGGCGCCGGCGAGCCTCGACGGCGGCATTACGTCCGGGCTGCAGGAAGACCACCTGTGCCATGCGACGCCGGCCGCGCTGAAGGCGCTCGACATCATCGAGAATGCGACGCGCGTGCTCGCGATCGAGCTGCTGGCGGCCGCGCAGGCATACGATCTGCAGGCGAGCGGAGCGGCGCCCGCCCCGTCGACCGATGCGCTGTGGCGATATGTGCGCGAACGCGTGCCGGCCTACCACGACGACCGGCCGCTGGCGGACGACATCGCGATCGCGGCCGGCATCGTCGCGGGCGAACCGCCGTCGCTGCGGTAGCGTCGGGCGGCGACTGGCGGATCATCCATCATTCATTCGGTCGAGGGCGCATGAACGAAACGGAACGACAACCTTCCGCACGACCGGCGAGGGCATTGGGCGATGCCGTGCCGGCGCGCGCATTGCCGGCCTATCAACAGATCAAGCGCTACGTCGTCGAGCGGATCGCGAAGGGCGACTGGAAACCCGGCGGCGCGATCCCGACCGAGGCCGAACTCGTCAAGGAATTCGGCGTGGCCCGGATGACCGTGTCGCGCGCGCTGCGGGAACTGACGGCCGAACGCGTGCTGACCCGCATCCAGGGCGCGGGCACCTTCGTCGAGCGCCGGCATTACGAATCGACGGTGCTGGAAATCCGCAACATCGCGGACGAGATTGCCGAACGCGGTCATCGGCACAGCGCGCGCGTGCTGCTGATCGAGCGCAGCGTCGACCCGGACGCGATCGAGGCCCTCGGGCTGCGGTCCGGGCCCGTGTTTCATTCACGCATCGTGCATTTCGAGGAAGACGAGCCGATCCAGTTCGAGGATCGCTACGTCAATCCGGCCTTGTTTCCCGCCTATCTGGAGCAGGATTTCACGCTCGAGACGCCGAACCACTACATGGTGCGACTGGCGCCGATCCAGCACGCGGAGTTCCGGATCTATGCGGAGAAACCCAATGCGCAGGTGCGTCGGCATCTCGTAATGGAAATCGGCGAGCCGTGTCTTGTGTTGAGGCGCCGCACGTGGGTCGGCGAGCACGTCGCCACGTCGGTCAGATTGTGGCATCCGGCATCGCGGTTTCATCTGGCGGGGAAGATGTAGGGGCTGTCCCGCACGTGTCCGCCAGGCGGGCATGAGACCGGCGTGACCGGCTCGGCCTGCTTCAACGCATAGGCAATCCGTTCCTCGGAGAACTTCCTCTTCTTCACGGCATGACCTCTTGGCCTCGACGACAACGTCATGCCGGATTTTTCCACCGTAGTTTATGCACAATCCGCGCATCCTCTTTGTCTGATGCGTCTGATCACATGATCGTCGGGATCGATCGGGTCGTGTGACGATATCGAGGTATGGCTTGGTCGGCCACGCGCCTCATCTCATCCCCCGCCGATTGCAACGCACCGGCCGTAAGTCGGCTTCCTCTTTTGGGCATACGCATGCCCACCGAACAATCATCGAGAGCGTTGGCGCGCCTCGCCGTATACGGATTTAAGAATTTCCGCGACCGCGTCGCTAGATGGCGGGAGGGCGTCGGAGCCGGCATGCCATCGCGCACGTGCTCCGCGACGCCGCGGCATCGATGCGAACGCAGTCGCCCCGTTGTCTGATCGCAGTCCGCGCGGCTGCCGCCAGGTGCCGACCTTATTGAATTGTTCGAGGGGGGAGATCGTGAGTCGCAAAACCGTTGCGGGACGCATGGCGCGCGTTCCGTCGCTGACATCGAAATTGCTGGCGGCGCCAGCCTTGCATGGTCCGCCGCCGTTCGTGAGTGTCGTCTGTCCGACTTGGCAGCGCCGCGCGTTTCTACCGTTTCTCGTCTATATGTTTCAGTACCAGGATTATCCGGCGGAACGCCGCGAACTGGTGATCCTCGACGATTCGCCATGCAGCAGCGCGGACCTGATCGAGCAGTTGGCCGCGGCTGATCCGGCAGGCGCGCGTGTCCGCTATTACCACAGCGCGGAGCGCATGACGATCGGTCGAAAACGGAACCGGCTGAATCAGCTCGCACAAGGCGACTATATCGTCTGCATGGATGACGACGACTACTATCCGCCAGACAAGATCTCGCACACCATTCGTGCGATGCGCGGCGCGCAGGCGACATTTTCCGGCTGCGACCGGATTTACATCTGGTATAGCCATATCGATCGCATCTACCAGACCTTCGCGTTCGGCCCGCAGCATGCGCTGAACGGTTCGTTCGCGTATCACCGAAACTATCTCAGGTATCACCGATACGATGACGCGGCGGCGCTTGCCGAAGAACGGAGCTTTCTTGGCGGCTTCACGGAGCCGGTTCTGCAAATCGATCCGAAACGCGCGCTCTTGTGCATTTCCCACAGTGAGAACACGTTCGACAAGGACTTCATCCTCGCAAGCTGCACGCGCTCCACGCTGACGATCGAGGATTTCGTCACGGACCCGCGCCTGCTCGCGCACTACCGCCGTCTCAGTCACGCACCGGTCAACGCGCGCGTTGAATGGCACCGCTTCGAGCGCGTCGTGATTCATGCCGGCGACGATGCCCGCCGGCGCGCGGCGTTCCGGTCGACGCTGCTCGAGCTGGGCGTCGATGCCGCGCAACTGGTCGAGCACCGCGCGGCGACGCCGGACGGCCGCGATACGGCAGGACACCTTGCGATCGCGAAGCGCGCGCGCGAACAAGGCTGGCGCAACTATCTGCTGCTCGACGACCGGATCGAATTCGTCCGTCAGGAGAAGGCGGTGGCCAACGCGAACCGCTTCCTGAGCGCACTGGCCAGTATCGACTGGGAGGTCGCGCTGCTCGGCGCGGACGTCGCGAGCGGCGTGCCGCTTCACGCGCTGCCGGGCGCGCAGAAGATCCATCTCGCGAAAGAAGCGGTCGCGTACGCGGTCAACCGGCCGTATTACGACGTGTTCGCGACGCATCTCGAACACATGCTCACCGAGCCGGGCGACGACGGCGCATCCGGCGCGCGCATCGACCACGCATGGCTGCCCCTGATGGCGAATGCGCGATGGCTCGGGCTGTATCCGAGTTTCGCGTATCTGTCGCAACGCGATGGCGGCCCCGATCTGACGGCCGGATTCTTCCGGAAAATGACGGACGCGTACCACGGCGGCGCGCCGGACCGACCCGTTCCGACGAGTCAACGAACCCACACACCATGAACGAGATCGCCAGCTACATTCCTCAATTCCTCGTGCGCGGGCACGCCCGCATCGATGCGTGCCAGTGCGCGTACTGTCGAGACGCGACGCCTTGCGTCGCGCGCGCGTGGACCAACCACGTCCGTCACAGCGCGGTGCTGCAATGCGACAGCGTCGCGCACGAAGCGCTGTTTGCGCGCGATGCGTTCGAGCTGCATGAACGCATGTCCGAGGCAGGGAAAGCCGATGCGCTCAGCGTCTGGCGGAGCAGCGTCAACCAGGCGTGCATTTACCTCCTCATCGCGCCCGGGCTGACGATCCGGGAGCGCATGCATGCGATCGGCGTGCTGCTGAGCCGCCTCGCCCGACCCGACGTGAACGACGACGACGTGGCGCTGCCGATCGACGTGGCTGCGGAACTGATCGACTTCGCTGCACAAGACGTGCTGCACGCGCAGTTCCGCCGGGTGCGGGTCTCGGACCTGTACCGGCGCGCGTATCTGCGCCGTCTCGTCAAGGCGTCGATACATCTCGATGTCGGCGCACATGCGGAGCGCACGCTCAATCTGAAGCGTGCCGAGCTGCAGGTACTGTCGGACGGATTTCTGTCCGACGCGTTGCGCGGCTTCGAGCAGTCAAGCACGGTCGATGCGTTTTTCGAGAAGCACGATCACGTGTGGCCGAACTATTTCCTCTACCGGTGCTACGACGAAGTCTTTCCGGCAGTCGAGCGCAGCGCGTATCCGCAGGCGTTCCTCGATGTGTGTCTCGACTACTTCTGCCTGCGGAACTACTGCGCATTGCTGGCTGCCAGCGACATCGCGCTCGACGAGCGCGTCGTGTCTCGCCTGTTCGCCGCCTGGCATCGCGGCGGCAAGGCGAGCCTCGCGCGGGACGATCACGCGGACCCGTTGGTGGTGGGCTTCTCGTTGATTGGCGGCGAAGACGATTAAGGCAACAGGCCGCATCCCGCTTCCGGATAAAAATATCGATTCGCACTGTTTAAGGTTTGACGTGGAACTGACGCCTATAGATGGCGAGGGCGTCGCAAGGCGCCCCGATCCCTGAAAGTCACTTGATAAAGGAATCCGAATGATCAGTCTGCACACCAACCTCGCATCGATGCGCATCCAGGGCGCGCTCGGCAACACGCAACAGAGCCTCACGACGTCGATGACGCGTCTTGGCACGGGTTACCGCATCAACTCCGCGGCGGACGACGCCGCCGGGCTGCAGATCGCGACTCGCCTGCTGTCGCAGAGCCGCGGCATGACGGTTGCGTCCCAGAACACCGAAAACGCAAAGTCGATGCTGCAAACCGCCGAAGGCGCTTTCAGCGAGATCGAGAGCATCCTGCACCGGATGAAGGACCTCACGACGCAGGCAGCGGATTCCGGTTACGCGCAAGCGGATCGGGACGCCCTGCAAAAGGAGTTCGACGCGCTGGGCACCGAGCTCGTGAACATCATGAGCAACACGTCGTACGGCGGCGAAAAGCTGATGGCGACGTCGGGCGCGTCCGGCGCCGCCGCCGGCAAGCTGACGGAAGTGAACAATTTCCAGATCGGCAACACGTCCGGCGAGGTGATGAAGTTCGACGTGTCGAATGCGCTCAAGGCAGTCGATACGGCGCTCAAGGCCGCGTCGCAGGTGTACAAGGGCACGGGCGGCGCCAGCGGTGCCAGCGGCGCAAGCGGTGCATCGAGCGCCGCCACCGACATCTCGACCGTCAAGGGCGCCAACGCGCTGCTCGATCAGTTGACGACCGCGCTCGATGCAGTCGGCAACATTCGCGGCGAGATCGGTGCGGGCCAGAACCGCTTGACCCACATCGGGGCCAACCTGTCGAACATGACCAACAACACGCAGGACGCGGAAGGCCGTATCCGTGACGTGGACTACGCGGCCGAGACCGCGAACATGACCAAGCTGAACATCCTGCAGCAAGCCGGCGGCTCGATGCTGAAGCAGTCGGCGCAGATGAGCCAGCTGGTTCTGTCGCTCCTGCAGTAACCCGAGGAGCGTCGCGTCGCCTTCCGGCGGCGCGGCGGCCGGCGTCGGGTCGTGTCATGACGCCGGCCGCCCCGCCTTGTATCGCGGCGCATTCTCCTGAAAGACGGGAAACACTCTATGCAATTGGCAATTGGGATACTCCTGGTCCTGGGCGGCGTGTTCGGCGGCTTCGTGCTGCATGGCGGCGCGCTGAGCAGCATCTGGCAGCCGACCGAAATCCTGATCATCGTCGGCGCGGCCGCCGGCGCGCTCGTCATGGGCAATCCACGCAGCGTGCTGTTCGAAATGATCGTCCAGATCAGGCACGTGATCGCCCGAAAGGGAAACGGCATCGAGTTCCAGCGCGAACTGCTGCTGATGCTTTACGAACTGCTCGAAACCGTTCGGGACGGTGGGCTCAAGGCGCTCGACCAGCACGTCGAGGAGCCCAGGGAAAGCGACATGTTTCGCAAATATCCGATGATTCTCGCGCAGCCGCACCTGATTGCATTCGTCGTCGACAACTTTCGTCTGATGGCGATGGGGCGCATCACGCAGCACGAGCTCGAAGGCATGCTGGATCAGGAGTTGCAGGCGATCGAGGACGAACTGATGCAGCCGTCGCGGTCGTTGTCGAAGGTCGCGGAGGCGATGCCCGGGTTCGGCATTCTCGCCGCCGTGCTCGGGATCGTGACGACGATGGCGAACATCAGCGGCGACGTGTCCGCGATCGGCATACAGGTTGCCGCGGCGATGGTCGGCACATTCTTCGGCATCCTGATGTGCTATGGCGTTCTTGAACCGCTTTCGAGCGCGATGGGACACCGCGTGAAAAGCGCCATGTCGGCATTCGAATGCGTGAAGGTCGTGCTCTGCGCGCAAGTGGCCGCCAAACCGACGCTGCTTGCGGTCGATGCGGGCCGCAAGGTGATTCAGCTCGACGTGAAGCCGAGCTTCGCGCGGCTCGAGACATGGATTGCCGAGACCGGGCGATAGCGGAGCGCACAGCATGAGCAATCACAAGGATGCCGGCCATGGCACGACGATCATCAAACGCGCGCACCGGCGCCACGAAGCGCATTCGGGGGGCGCATGGAAGGTGGCGTTCGCGGACTTCACCCTCGCACTGATGGCGCTCTTCATGGTGTTGTGGGTGATGAACGTGACGCCGGAGGAGGAGCGCAAGCGGGTGGCGGTCGCGATCGGCGGCAAGCCCATGTTCGAAGGCGGGGTCGGCATTTTCGAGCAGGATGCGCGCAGGCCCGTCGTCGCGCCGATGGTGGACATTCGATCGACGCGTCCGGCGCCGCGGTCGAAATCGTCCGCGCAGGGACGCACGATCGATTCGCTGGAAGCGCGCCGGGCGCTCGCGATGCGCATCCTGCATGAAGCGCGGAAGCAGGGGATGGAGACGGATGTCGGCGTGACGATCAACGACCAGGGCGTGCGCATCGCGATTCACGACTCGGACAACAACGGCATGTTCGAGCGTCGCAGCGACAAGCTGAGCGCGTCGTTCGTCAAGCTGTTGGCGGCGCTGGTGCCGGTGCTCGATTCGGTCACAAACAAGATGGTGATCGTCGGCCATACCGATGCGACGCGGTTCGCGGGCGCGTCCGCGTTCAGCAACAACTGGAGCCTGTCGAGCCGGCGCGCGTTGCGGGCGCGGCAACTGCTGCTCGATGGCGGCATCGACGACGCGCGGCTGTTCCAGGTGCTGGGGATGGGCGACAGCATTCCGGCCGTGCAGGACAACCCCGAGCACGGCAGGAACCGGCGCGTCGAGCTGTTTCTCTTGACGATGCGGGCGGAGGATGCGTGGCGGCGCCAGTTCCGGGGTGAAGGCGTCGGCGTGGAGCAGATCAAGGATGGCACGGCGGAGCCGGATGGCACGGCGCCGCGCGCCGCAACGGGTTGACGGGTCGGACGCGGCCTTCGGCCGGCCGCGTCGATGAACGACGTCCTGCGCCCTTCGGACATTCGGCGAACGATGCGTAATGGGAACGTATTTCCATACGTATTGCGAAATGAATAAAAATATTCCACGCTCGTTCGAATTTCCGGCGCATTTTGGAATCGATTTCCCTGGAAGCCGAATTACCATGAATGGCCATGGAATACGTTTCCATTCGCAAAGTGTCGGCATCCTCCGCACGCTTGACGGGCATCGATCGAGCGTGACGACCACCACGACGCTGCGAATCATGGGGGCAGCCGTCAACCCGGTTGCGCATGTCGTCGGTGCTGGCACGGTCTCGGTGATCGCCGCTCGAGATTGTCGGGGCCGCGCGATGCCACCGAGCATCGCACGGACGTCGAACGCCACGGAGCCCATGGCGACGCCGCAGTGATTCCCGCAATCGAGTTCGATCGGACCCAAATCCCGTCACTTCCCGGACGAAAATGGAATCATGATCACTCGACGTACGTTACTCAAGACGATCTCGCTCGCGGGATGGACGCTTGTGATGCCGCCGGTGCATGCCGCACCGATGCTGCCGGCCTCTCGCCCGAATCTGCACGATCCCGACTACGATCCCGTCACCATGTTCAAGACGGTATTGGCCACCGGGCTCGGACAAATTCCCGAAGTCGGCTGGCTCGTGTCGGGCCTCGTCAGCCTGCTGTGGCCTTCGGACAAGCCCGACATCTGGGCGCAGATACGCGAGCGCGTCGAGCGCATGATCGACGAGAAAATCGACGACACCGTGTACAGCCTGCTGAAAGCGAAACTCGACGGGCTCGGCGACGTGTTGAAGCAATACTTGTCAGCGGTCAAACTGGGAGACAACGAAGCGATACGCATGCAATTCATCGCGACGAATACCGAGTTTGTCGGCGCCGCCCCTCAGTTCCAGAACGAAAAATTCGCATGGGTGCTTGCGCCGCTGTGCGCGATGTTCACGAATCTGCACATGACGCTGCTGCGCGACGCGGTACTCAACGGTAAGGGATGGGGCTGGAGCAGCGATTACTACGCGGGCATCGTCAAACAGGCGGGCGATACGGCGAGCCGATATGGAAACTATCTCGACAAGGTGATGGCCGACGGGAAGGCGCGGCTCGACACGCATGCGCCAAGCTCCCCGGGGATGCACAACACGGACATCTACGCCTACTACCGGCCTTTCTATACGAAGCGGACACTGCTGATCGACGATTTCCGGACGCTGCTCACCTGTCTCGACCCGACGCAGCATGCCGGCAAGGTGACCGACATACCGTTCAAGGACGTCTACAGTGCGGCCTACGGCACGGCCGACGACTGGGACGTGTCTTGCGCGCAGATGTCGGGCATTGGCGTCGATGTTCCGTATAGCCGGCCTCTGTCGTCGATCGCGAGCATTCATGTCGAATATTTCAACGCAACGCCGCGCGTGGTCGACGTCAGCTATCCGACCGGAAAAGGCCCCGAGATGTGGCGTGGCGAAGGCCGGACCGACCGCTACGGGATCATTGCGGACGACCTGGACGGCGTGGAAAAGCAAACCTTCAGGTTGCCGACGCCTGCCGACGGCAAGCGATACAACATCGTGGCGGCTCATCTCAGGAGTGGCGATACGCCGCTGGAGCTGGGTCTGGAGTTCGACGACGGCAGCATGCAGACCTTGTGGAACCGGACGGATCTCGGTGGCACGCGATACATCGTGTCGGTGCCGGGCCGCATGCTGACAACCTTGAACATGTGGACCCGAAGCGGGTTCTACGACAGCGATCTGGGATGCATCATTTTCGGCTTCAGTGTCGATACCCGCTACACGCCTCCTGCCGTCAGGGAACTGATGTACGTCAGTGCGGTAACGCAGCCGAATACCGGCCCCGACTGCCTGCCCCGATCCATTTCGACGCAGTTGCAGTCGCGTCGGGACGCGTTCTGGCGAGACGTGACGGCGCACATACCCGGAAGGGGACGAACGTAGCCGCCCGGGCGCGATTCCGGCGGACCGACGCAGCGCGTGCGGCGCGGCCGGTCATTCGAGCGTGCCGATGACTTCGATCTGCCGTTGTTCCGGAATCTCGTTGTAGGACAACACGTGCAAACCGGGCGCGAACACGCGTGCGTAGCGCGCGAGCAGCGGGCGCAGCAGCGGCGGGCCGATCAGGATCGGCGCATGACCGAGCGACCGCATTCGCTCTCTTGCGC
This sequence comes from Burkholderia sp. RF2-non_BP3, assembly GCF_001522185.1. Lineage (NCBI taxonomy): Bacteria > Pseudomonadati > Pseudomonadota > Betaproteobacteria > Burkholderiales > Burkholderiaceae > Burkholderia > Burkholderia sp. RF2-non_BP3. Next base: position 40,405 of record NZ_LOSU01000034.1, read on the forward strand.
CCGGCATTGCGCGTTGCAGATTCGTCAGCAGTTCGGGTGCAATCGCGAAATGATCAAGCGCCACCTTGCCGCTTTGCTGTGCCTGAGCGAGCGCCGCGAGCAACGCGCTTTCGATGTCGACCGCGAGACCGAACGCCGGCACGTCGCGACGGTGTCCCACGATGCCCGCGACGATTTCGCGGCGCAGCGCGCACCGCACCTCGGCGGCAAGCAGGATCGAGTCGCCGGCGGTTTCCGCGTGTTCCAGCAAGGTCGTCGCGATCGTGACGACATCCCGAAGCGACACCCGCTCGGCGAGCAGCACGTGGATCACCTGGCGGATGCGATCGTGCGGCATCGCTTTCTCCAGCGCCTCGAGCAGGCGCGGCGCGATTCGACCGAGGCGCTGCAGCAGCGCGCCCACGTCATCGTGCGTGAACAGGGCACTCAGGTTGTCGCGCAACAGCTTGTCGACGTGTGTCGCGATGACCGACGTGCAGTCGACGACCTGATACCCGAGTCCGAGCGCGTGCGCCTTGTCGTCGGGCTTGATCCACGTGACCGGCATGCCGTATGCCGGGTCGCTCGACGGGACGCCGTCCAGCGACCCATAGGTCGTCTGAGATGGAATCGCCATCAGGCAATCCGGATGCAGTTCCGCGCGTTCGATTTCGACGCCGTGGAACAGCACCGCGTAGTGGCTGTGCGGCAGCGACAGGTCGTCGCGCACCGCCACGGGCGGAATCAGGAATCCCATCGATTCGGTCAGCGCGCGCCGCATCCCGTCGATGCGCCTGCGTAGCGGCGCGCCGTGCGATGGATCGATCATCTCGACGAGGCGATAGCCGACCCGTACGCCGAGCGGTTCGACGAAGCTGATGCCGTCCCAATCCGGCTCGCGCGCGGCGGATTCCCTGAGCGCGGTTTCGAGCGCATCCATCCGGGCGTCGTCGCGTTGCGCCCGCGGACGTCGTGCGGTGCGCCAGGCGACATACGCGAGCACCAGCGCGAACGTGCTGAACGGCAGCCATGGCATCCCCGGGATGAGGGCGAGAACCAGCATCACGGCCGCCGCGCTGTACAGCACGTTCGGCGACGCCAGCATCTGGCGGCCGACCTGCTCCTCGAAGTCGCCGGAATCGCTGACGCGCGTGACGATCACCGCGGCGGCCGCGGACAGCAGCAGGGAAGGGATCTGGGCGACGAGGCCGTCGCCGATCGTCAACAGCCCGTATTGCGTGAACGCCGCGCCGAAATCGAGGCCGTGCGCCAGCACGCCAATCGCGATTCCGCCGATCATGTTGATCAGCAGGATGAGGATGCCGGCGATGGCGTCGCCGCGCACGAACTTCGACGCGCCGTCCATGGCGCCGTAGAAATCGGCCGCGGCCGCGACGTCGCGCCGGCGCGCCTGGGCCTGATCCTGGTTGATCAGACCGGCATTCAGATCCGCGTCGATCGCCATCTGCTTGCCGGGCAATGCGTCGAGCGTGAATCGGGCCGACACTTCCGAAATGCGTTCCGCGCCCTTCGTCACGACGACAAAGTTGATGATCATCAGGATCACGAAGACAACCAGTCCGACCACGAAGTTGCCGCCGATCACGACCTTGCCGAACGCTTCGATCACCTGGCCGGCCGCATGGGTGCCGTCGTGCCCTTTGAGCAGCACGACGCGCGTCGACGCGACGTTGAGCGTGAGCCGCATGAGCGTCGTCGCGAGAATGATCGTCGGGAACACCGAGAATTCCAGCGGGCGCTGCACGGACACGCTCACGAGGATCACGACGATCGCGAGCACGATGTTGAACGTAAACAGCAGGTCGAGCACGACGGGCGGCAGCGGCAGGATGACCATCGAGAGCACCGCAAGCAGCACTAACGGCGTCGCGTATTGATACTGCCGCAAGTCGTGGAACAGGTTCTTCAGCGGGTTCATGATGAGTGCGCGTCGTCGAGAAAATCGGGAATCGGAACGTCCGACGGCCGGACCGGGCGAACGTGTCCATGCCCTTGCCGGAACGCCTTCAGGCGCAGCACGTAGGTCAGCACTTGCGCGACGGCTTGATAGAGCGCGGCGGGGATCTGCTGGTTGACCTGGCTGGTCTGGTAGATCGCGCGCGCGAGCGGCGGAAGATGCAGCACCTCGATGCCGTGATCGCCGGCGATGCGGCGGATCGCGAGCGCCATCTCGTCGACGCCTTTCGCGACGACGAACGGCGCGGCGGCGCGCTGCTCGTCGTATTTCAACGCGACGGCATAGTGCGTCGGATTGACGATCACCACATCGGCGTCCGGCACCGCACGGGCGAGCGCGCGCTGGGCGGCCTGGCGCTGCAGCCGACGGATGCGCGATCGCAGTTCGGGGCGTCCTTCGTTGTTGTTGTGCTCTTCCTTGATTTCCTGCCGGGTCATCCGCTGGCCCCGCAGGAACATGAAACGCTGGAATGGCGCGTCGATCAGCGCGAAAACCAGCATCACGAGCGCGAGCGCGAACGCGCCGTCGGTCGTGAGGGCAAGACCGCGCGCAAGCGCGTCGGGCAACGGCAGCCGCCGCAACCGCAGGAATTCGCCGATCGTCGAATGACTGATGAAGGTCAGCACGCCGATGATGGCGAGCGCCTTCAGGACCGACAGCGCGAACGCGCCATGATGCCGTGCCGTCACGAGCCGGCCGAGATTCGTCGCCGGATCGAGCCGGCTGAATTTCGGCTTCAGATTGGCGACGGCAAACAGCCAGCCGCCCGGATACAGCGCGCCGACCGCGACGCACAGCGGCACGATGAGGAACGGCGCGACCATCTTTGCGAACATCAGCAGCGACGCCGGCATCGCGATCGACCATCGGTTGGCGAGCGTGTCGTCGCCCGTCATGTCGGCGAACGCGAGCGAGAACAGGCCGCGAAAGGCGTCGAGCCACCATGGCGCGAGCATCGTCATCGCTTTCAGGGCGAGCAGCACGCCGATCGCGGTCGTCAGATCGCGGGAGCGCGCGACTTGCCCGTTCTTGCGCGCGCGGCGCAGCTTCTGAGGGGTCGCTCTCTCGGTCTTGTTTCCCGAATCCTGGCTAGCCACGGCCGGCTCCCAGATGCCGCACGAGCACGTCCAGCACGTGTGCGGTCATATTCAGGTAGTCGCCGGGCAGGCCCGTCACCACGCCGCCGAGCATCAGCATCCCGAACAGCGTCGTGAGCGCGAAACCGACGGAAAACAAGTTGATGCTCGGTGTCGCACGCGACAGGTAGCTCTTGCCGATCTGCAGCACGATCGTCGCGAATACCAGCGGCGCGGCGAGCAAGGTGGTTGTCGACAGCACCCAGCCGACCTGAAAGACGATCGGCCGAAGCGACACCATATCGATCGACTGCCCGACCGGCCAGACCCGGAAGCTCGCATACAGCACCTGCACGACGATCAGATGCGCGTCGATCGAAAAGAACAGCAGGATGCTGGCGACGAGCATCAGACCGGACACGACATCCGACGTCGCGCCGTTCAGCGGATCGTTCATTACCGCCATCGCGAGCCCCATTTGCGTCGAGACCAGATAGCCCAGCAGCAGAAAGACCGCATGAACGAAATGAAACGCCGCCCCGAACAAGAGACCGATCAGGATCTGCTCGGCACACAGGAGCGCGCCTTGCGCGGAGAACACGCGCACGCCCGCGTCGCCGGCCACGGGCAGCGCAATGGTCGCGAGCAACAGCGCGATCATCGTGCGCATCCGCATCGGCACGGCGTTGTCGCCGGCGAAGGGCGCCGTGCTCAATGCGGCGAGAATTCGGCAAAACGGCCACCAGATTCGCGCCAGCCCATCCGGTGCGGCGGCAAGGAGCGCATCCATACGCCTATCCAACCCATTGCGCCGCGCGCGCGAAGGTCGCGACGGCGTAGTCCATGAGCGTCTGCACCAGCCAGTGCCCGGCGACGATCAACATGCCGAGCGTGACGAGCAGACGGGGCAGGAAGCTGAGCGTCTGTTCGTTGATCTGCGTCGCGGCCTGGAAGAGCGCGATGACGAGCCCGACGAGCAAGCTCGGGACGATGATCACCGCGGCCATCACGGTGACGAGGCGAATCGCGTTGCCGACGAGTTCGACGGCGAGATCGGAAGTCAGCATCAATAGGCCCGGATACTGGTGGTCAGCGTGTTGACGGTCAGCGTCCAGCCGTCCACGAGCACGAACAGCAGCAGCTTCAACGGCAGCGAGATGACGAGCGGCGACAGCATCATCATCCCCATCGCCATCAGCGTCGAGGCGACGACGAGGTCGATGATCAGGAACGGCAGGAACAACATCGCGCCGATCTGGAAACCGGTCTTGAGTTCGCTCAACATGAACGCGGCGGCCTTGACGACGAACGCGTGATCGTCCGGCCGCGCAATGTCGCGCTCGCCGGACAGCCGTGAAATCTGCGCGAGACTCGCTTTGCTGGTCTGCGCGAGCATGAAGCGGGAAAGCGGCTGTTCGGCGCGCGCGATGGCTTCGCGAAACGTGATTTCGTTGCGGTCGAAGGGTTCGATCGCGACGCGCCACACGTCGATGCCGACCGGACGCATCACGAGCAGCGTCAGTAACAGCGCGACGCTCGTGATGACCCGCGCGGGCAATCCTTGCTGCAGGCCGAGCGCTTGCCGCATCAGCGCGAGCACGATCGCAAAGCGCAGGAAGCTCGTCATCACGATGGCGAGCGCGGGCAGCAAGCCCAGCAGCGTCATGAACAGCAGGATCTGCGTCTTGACGCTGTAGTCGCTGCTCAGGCCGAGTTCCGCAGCGGGCAGCGTCAACGTATCGGCGGCGGCCGGCGCGGCGCCGACGGCCGCGAGCATCGGCACGAGCGCGAACGTTGCAGCTGCGCGCAGGGTTGGAGGCAGCGTCGACGTCATGGCGTGAAATCGCCGAGCTGCTCGAGATCGACGATACGCAGACCGTAGTTCTCTCCGCTGACGACGACTTCCGCGTGGCCGACGGTCGTGCCGTTGACCTTCACGACGAGCGGATCGCCCGCCAGCCTGTCGAGTTCGAGCACCGAGCCGGCGTCGATGTTCATCAGCTCGGCGAGCGACACGGTCGCGGCGCCGACTTCGAGCGTGAGTTGTACCGGGATCTTCGTCAGCAGCCGACGCGAATCGCGCCGCGGCGTCGCGGCGGCCTCGTGCGCATCGTCGGGGAGGTCCGGCCGCAGATCGTCCAGAAGCGCATCCAGATCATCGTGTTTTTGCGAATCCATCGACTACTCCATAGCGTCAAAATCGTTGAGGCAGAGCTTTCCGTCGTGTTCGGAAATCGTTGCCGAGAAAAGCCGCGCGCCGGCCACCAGCACGCGCGCCGGCGAATGGAGGCGCACCGGCAACAGGCAGCCCGCGCGTAGCCGCAGCACGTCGCCGAACGGCACCTCGACGTCGATCAGTTGCGCGGTCAGCTTCAGTTGCAGGCGCGTCGCGAGCGGCGCGTCTTGGCATCCGGCGGGCGTGGTGCGGCGCATCGCCGTGGCGAGATGGTCGAACAGCCGGCGCTGCCACGCGTCGTCGAGCGCCAGGGCGATCTGGCCGAGCGCGCGTCGAGCCGCATCCGCGACGTCGCACATCACGAACAGACGGGGGCGGGAGGCGTCTGGCGGCGCGGATTCCTCCGGCGTTCGTGCGGAGGGAATCGAGCGGGCGCACGCAAGCGCGAGGTCGCGTGCGAATCGCTGCGCCAATCGCCGCTCGGTGGACGTCTCCGGGGCGGGAGGCGAATCCGGCGCGGGCAGGTCGTCGAGCGGCGTCGCCGGCAACGGTGCTGCGTTGTGCGCGTCGGCGGGGTTCGTCGGGTTTTCCGCCGCGGACGGCGCGACGGCGACGGGCATGACTGCCGGCCCGTACCGCTGCTCCAGCAACGCCAGCAGCACGGCGCGATCGACATGGATGCCGATCTCGCCTTCGTCGAGCCGTTCGTATCGCCACGGCAACGTCGAGAGGGCGCCCGCGTCGGAACGGAACGAGACGCGACGAATCGTCAGCGCGACGCCTTGCCGACGTTCCGCGTGCGCGTCGAACACGCCTTCGATGCGATGCGCGAGCGTGTCGCCGAACGCGTCGAGCCGGTGCGTGGGACGCCCGAGCATGCGCGGATCAAGGGTTCGGTGAGGGCCGAGCTGGGCCGTCGTTCTATTCGAACAATGTGTCATCGGTTCTCGATCGGATTCAAGTCGTTTTCGGATTGCCTTGTTTTCGCTTGATGAATCTCATGCGCTATCGCAGTGAATGGTCGAAATGTCGTCGCATGAATGCAAGCGGTCGGAATTCGGCGGCGCAATGAATCGGTGTCACGCCGCAGGCGGCTCATTGAAGCGCCATGGCGCAAATGCCGATCGCGCCGAATTCCGTTTCGTTGAATACAGTGTGCATCGACCTGCGCGATCGATCCGAATGAATAAAAACGTCCGCCGCCGAGAAATTGTGAGTGGTGCTGACCGGCCCTGAATAGCGTCGTCAAGCGCGGTCAGTGCTGCCTGCGGGCGGATGCGATGAATTCCGCGCGCAACATCGTCGGACTCTGGAAATTGACCCTGAATCAAGGCGCAATTCAAGCGCGGTTTCGCGGGTGTTCGAGTCGGATGAGGCCCCGTGGAAATCGCATGATCAGACGCATTGCGGTGCGCCTGATGATTATTCAGCCGGATTCTCGGTATATCAGTGGCGCCCCAATCTCGCATCGACAAGAATGAATTACCGATCTGCCAACCGACATGTGCGGCATCGGGTTTCGATATTTCGAATTGACGCGTGACGTGTTCGTGCCGAATCGGACGCCGTTCAAAACGAGTTTGATCCTCAATCAATGAATGAGCCAGGAACCATGGAAACGATTCAGCAGGTGCGGTCCGGGTTGCACCGCGAAATGACATTGCTCGGCAGTCCGACGGGTTTGCCGGCTGCCGCGCCGGGGCGCGAGCAACACGACGACATCAACTTCTCGCGGGTGATGCGCGGCGTGCTGAACGCCGTCGATCGGAAGCAGGTGGACGCGGCCGACCGGGCGGCGGCCGTCGACAGCGGTCAAAGCGACGATCTGATCGGCGCGATGCTGGCGAGCCAGGAGGCGTCGCTTTCATTCTCGATGCTCACGCAGGTGCGCAACAAGCTGACGACGGCGCTCGACGATCTGCTGAAGATGCAGATCTGAGCGAGACCACGATCACGATCATTCCCAAAGGGCCCGCTTGTGTTTGCAAGACTGAAAACCGCCGTTACCGGCTGGCTGCCGTCCGACCTGTCGTCGCGATTACCGTCGTCGACCACGTTGACGCGGCTGCTGCCGCTCGTCATGTTCGCGATTGCGTTGACGGCGCTCGCCACGCTCTACATGCGCTACGACCAGGCGAACTACAAACCGCTGTTCGGCGCGCGGGAGCCCGTGCAGTTCGACGACGTGGTGTCCGTGCTCGACGCCGATGGCATCGGTTATCGCATTCATCCCGACACGGGGCAGGTGCTGGTGTCGAACGGCGATCTGGCGCGTGCCCGGATGATTCTCGCGGCGCGCGGGGTGACGGCGAAACCGGCGCCGGGACTCGACCAGGTGGACCGTGACGATCCGCTCGGCACCAGTCAATTCGTGCAGGACGTACGGTTTCGCCGCGGCCTGGAAGCGGAGCTCGCGCAAAGCATCGCGACGCTCGACCCGGTGGAGCGTGCGCGCGTCCATCTGTCGATTGCGAAGTCGTCGTCGTTCGTGATGATGGATGGCGAGAAAAGTGCGGCGTCGGTCGTGCTGACACTCAAGCCGGGGCGTCGGTTGTCGAAGGAGCAGATTGCCGCCGTCATCAATCTGGTGGCCGGCAGCGTGCCCAATCTCGCGCCGGCGCAGGTGGCCATCGTCGATCAGCACGGGGCGTTCCTGTCGGCGCGCGTCGATCTGGACGGCGACCTGTTCGGCGACGACGCGGCGGCCCGCATCCGGGACGAGGTCGCACGGAACGTGCATAGCCTGCTCGCCCCTTCGCTCGGCAGCGGCAGCTTCCGCGTGAGCGTGACGGCCGTCGTGAACAACGACCGCGTCGAGGAGACGCGCGAGCAATACGGCGCCGAGCCAAAGGTGCTGAACGAGGCGACGCGTGACGAACAGAATCGCGATCGCGTCGCGCTCGGCGTGCCGGGCTCGCTGAGCAATCGCCCGGTGGACGTTCCCGCGGCGTCCGGCGCGGCGGCGGACGGCGGCACACGGCGCAACGCGACGACCCGCCAGTTCGCGTACGACCGCAGCATCCGGCAGATCAAGCGCGGGCGCGGTCAGCTCGAGAAACTGAGCGTGGCCGTCGTGCTGGACAACGCGGCGTCGCCCACGAAGGGGAAGCCGTGGTCGGCGGATCAGCTCGGGCGGATCGACGGAATTCTTCGCGGCGGCCTGGGCATCGATGCCGCGCGAGGCGACCAGTTGATCGTTTCGTCGCTCGACTTTGCAAAGGCGCCCCCGGAGCAGCCGTGGTGGCAGCGGGCCGACACGCTCGAACAGGGCGGATGGTATCTGACCTACGGATTGGCTGCGCTGTTCGGCTATCTGGTGATCGCGCGTCCGCTGCTGCGCATGATGCAGCAATGGGTTCAGCACACGTACGGCGGCCCCGCCGGCGCCACTGCAACGCCAGCGCCGCTGCATGACGAGCATGCGGCGGCCGGGCAAGGCAGTGAAGGAGCAGGGCCGGGCCGGGGCATGCCGCTCCTCGGCGATATCGAATTGCCGCCCGCCGGCTCGGGCCTCGAAGTGCTGATCGACTACCTGCACACGCTGTCCGAGAAGGAGCCGGAGCGGGTTGCCGAAGTCGTCAAACAATGGATCAGGAACGATGGACACGCCAGTCACTGATGCCCGCGTGCGGGGCTCGATCGAGCAGGCCTCGATCATATTGCTGAGCGTCGGCGAGGCGCGCGCGGCCGACGTGCTGCGCTGCCTGTCGCGCGACGAGCTGCTCAAGATCACGCAGACCATGTCCGGCATGGGCGGCCTCAAGGTCGACACCGTGAAGGCGGCGCTGCAGCTCTTTTTCGACGAATACCGCGAGCAGAGCGGCATTCACGGCGCGTCGCGCATGTACCTGCAGCGCGCGCTCGATCTCGCGCTTGGACACGACATCGCGAACACGGTGCTGGACAGCGTCTACGGCGACCGTATCCGCCCGAAGATGGCGCGGCTGCAGTGGGTGTCGCCGCGCTGGCTCGCCGACCGCATCATGAACGAGCACGTCCGGATGCAGGCGGTATTCGTCGCGTTCCTGCCGTCGGACCAGGCGACGAAAGTGATCGAGGCGCTGCCGCCCGAGACGCGTGACGTCGTGCTGTTCAACATCGCGAAGCTCGATGAGGTCGAGCACGCGTTGATCGCGGAGCTCGAGGAACTGATCGAGCACTGCCTGACCGATCTGGATCGGCGCGGCGCCGTCGTCGAGGGCATCCGTCAGGCCGCCGAGATCATCAATCGCCTGTCGGGCGACCGTCTGCGGATGATCGAGCTGATGCGCGCGCACGACCCGGGTGTCGCAACCGAGATCGAGACCAGCATGTACAGCTTCGACATGCTGGCGCGCCAGAACGATGCGGCGCTCGGTCGAATCATCGAGATCGCGCCGGTCGAGGAATGGGCGGTCGCGCTCAAGGGCGCCGAGCCGGGCGTGCTGGCCGCATTGCAACGCGTGATGCCGAGGCGTCAGGTGCAGGTCTTCGATGACGCGATTCGCCGCACCGGGCCGCTGCCCGGGACGCGCGTCGAGCAGGCACGCCGCGACATCATGGCGCGCGTGAGGGCGCTGGCCGACGACAAGGAAATCGAGTTGCGGCTCGTTGATGAGGACGTCGTCGAGTGAAGACCTATCAGCGTTACCGATTTCCGCCGCTACGATCGCCCGGGACAACGCCGCTGCCGGCCGGCGCGCTCGCGTCCGCGGCAGAGCCGTTGGATCCGGCATTCGACGCGCGCATCGAAGCGGGCTACCGGCAGGGCATGGCGGACGGCTATCGCGCGGGTTTCGAGCGCGGTGAGGCCGACGGCTTGCGGCAGGGACGCGCGACGGGCGCGCAGGATGCGAGTGACGCGCTGCGGAGCGAGCATGCGGGCACCGCCGAGGTGCTCGACGCGATGCGGGATGCGTTCGGCCGGATGCACGCGGAGTATCTCGCCGCGCGCCGCACCGAGCTGGTCGACCTCGTGGCGCGGGTCGCGCGGCAGGTGATCCGCTGCGAACTGACGCTGCAACCCGGCCAGATGGCGGCGCTGATCGACGAAACCCTGGCGTTGATGCCGGCCGCGTCCGGCATACCGGAAGTGCGCCTGCATCCGGACGAATGCGCGCGCCTGTTCGAACTGTTTCCCGAGCGCGCGCAGCAATGGCGGCTGGTCCCGGATGCGCGGCTCGAGGCCGGCGAATGCCGCGTCCTGCTGGGCGGCAATGAAGCCGATGCCGGATGCCGGCACCGGTTCGAGTCGTGCATGGAGCGCGTTGGCGAACAGTTGTTCGCGGCGCCGAACGGCGAAGTGCCGGTGGACACCGTCGCGCCGACGCCGGCATCCGGGGAGGGACGCTCGTGATCTTGTCTGCACTGCGTAATGTCGCGCTCGAACAGGTGCCCGTCGCCCGGCTGACCGGCCGGCTCACTGGTGTGACGGGGCTGCTGCTGAAGGCGTCGGGCTGTCCGCTCGAAACGGGGCGGCGTTGTGTGATCGAGGCGGGCGACGGCGGCTGGATCGACGCGCAGGTGGTCGGATTCAATCGCGACGAGTTGTTGCTGATGCCGTTCAAGAAACCCGTCGGGATCGTGGCCGGCGCACAGGTGTTCGCCTGTGATCGCCAGGCGGAACTGCGCATCGGTCGCGCGTGGCTCGGCCGCATCGTCAACGGGCTCGGCGAGCCGATCGACGGCCGCGGCCCGCTGACGGGCAGCGTATTGCTCAAGCCGGGGCAGGCGGTCAATCCGCTGCGCAAGCGTCCGGTGCGCGACGTGCTGGACGTCGGCGTGCGGGCGATCAACGGGATGCTGACGCTCGGGCGCGGCCAGCGCGTCGGGCTGATGGCGGGCAGCGGCGTCGGCAAGAGCATGTTGCTCGGCATGATCACGCGCGCGACCGACGCCGACGTCGTCGTGGTCGGGCTGATCGGCGAGCGGGGCCGCGAGGTGCGCGAATTCGTCGAGCACGCGCTCGGCGAAGCGGGGCTTGCGAAGGCGGTGCTGGTCGTCGCGCCGGCGGACGAATCGCCGCTGATGCGCGTCAAGGCCGCAGACCTGTGTCACGCGATCGCCGCGCATTACCGGGATACCGGCGCGGACGTGCTGTTGCTCGTCGATTCGTTGACGCGCTATGCGATGGCGCAGCGCGAGATCGCGTTGTCGGTCGGCGAGCCGCCGGCAACGCGCGGGTATCCGGCATCCGTATTCGGCATGTTGCCCCATCTCGTCGAGACCGCCGGCAACGGCGAGGGCGACGGCAGCATGAGCGCGATCTACACGGTGCTCGCGGAGGGCGACGACCAGAACGATCCGATCGTCGATACCGCGCGCGCGATTCTCGACGGGCACATCGTGCTGACTCGCGAGCTTGCCGAGCGGGGCCATTACCCGGCGATCGACGTCACCCGTTCGGTGAGCCGCTGCATGACGCAGGTGGCGGACGGCGCGCACGTCGCGCGTGCGCGCAAGGTCAAGGAAATGATCGGCCGGCATGAACAGGTGAGGGACCTGATTCCGCTGGGAGGCTACGTCAAGGGGGCGGACCCGGCGACGGACGAAGCGGTGGCGAAGGCTCCCCGAATCGACGCGTTCCTTCGGCAGGACCTCGACGAGATCGCGCGCTGCGACGCGACGCTCGCGCTGCTTCAGGCGCTGACCGAATGAACGACGGACGCACGATCGCGAGTCTCGCGGGCCTGGTGCGCGCGCGCGAAGCCGAAATCGACCGGATCGCCGCGGATCTCGCGCGGCAGGAGGCGATACGCCGGCGTCACCAGAGCAGCCTCGGCGCGCTGCGCGCGCTGCTCGACGGCGCGACCCGGCCATCGGGCACGGCATCGGCGGCGATGACCGGGAACGACTGGCGATATCGGCAGGCGTTGCGCGACACGATTGCCAGGCAGCGCGAGACGTTGCGCCTGCATGAGGAGGACATGCGGTTGAGCCGTCAGTTGCTGGCCGCGCAAATGGCCCGGTGCGAGATCTGGCGGCGCGAGCTTGCGCGGCGACGGTGCGCGCTGGCCACCGTCCGGCAGCGTGCGGAGCAACGGGCGCAGGATGCGCTGGCCGTGCAGGTGTGGTGGTGGGCGTCGGCATGACGGCAGGCGCGGCGAGCGCAGGGCTGTGGATGCCAATTGGATGAATGGAGAGAAACCTATGCTGAAAGTGACGAATCCGAAGGCGACGGCGGAACAGTTCGCGCAGATTTACATGGCGCGTTCGAAGGATCTGCTGACGATGCAGGCGGCGCGAACCGGCGACGACAAGAAGGCGCAGTTGTCGCTGAGAAACACGCTGACGATGTTCCAGAAAGCGCTGGGCGACGCGGTCGCGGGCGGCAGCCTGATGCGGCGCGCGGCGACGCTGTCGAATCCGCAACTCGCAACGGTGACGCTGGCGCCGGACGCGAAGCCGGGTGAGTACCAGTTTCATGTCGAACGGCTCGCCACCGCGAACCAGCAGGCGATCGACCTGCCGGCCGCGATCGACGCACGCGATGCCGGTCGACTGACGATCAAGGTCGGCGACGACGTCGAAGTCGTCGTCGATATCGCGAGCGCGGACAAGGATGCGGACGGCAAGGTGTCTGCGCAAGAACTTGCACGCGCCATCAATACGGACCGGAGCACGAATGGCGCGGTGCGCGCGGCAATCGTCGGCGACAAGCTCGTCTTGACCGCGGCCCGGACGGGCGCACAGAGCCGGATCACGTTCGCCACCGACACCCTGACCGATCCGGCGCTGGCCGTCGCTTTCGAGGGGGCGCGAGAAACCGTGAAGGCGCAGGACGCGCGAATCATCCTCGGCGACAGGCAGAGCGGCCTCGCGATCGAGCAGGCATCGAACACGCTCGATTCGATCGACGGCGTGAGCATCGCGTTCAACCAGGCCGGAGCGTCCGGCTCGGTGTCGGTCGCCGTTGACAACGCCGGCACCGTGGATGGCGTGAAAGCGTTCGCCGATGCGTACAACGCACTGATGCGCTCGATCGCCGATCTGACGCGTGCCGGCGACGCGGCGCGGGGCGACCCGGGCGGGCCGTTCTCGGCCGATGCGGGCGTGCGAGCGCTGGTCGGTCAGATCAAGGCGGCGCTGCGCCAGCGCGTCGAGGGTCTCAATCTTTACGACCTCGGAATCGATACGGATCGCTACGGCATGCTGAACGTCAACGCGTCGTCGCTCGACGCGACACTGAAGACGAACGCTGCCGCACTCGACGAATTCTTCGGCGACGCGACGCGCGGACTGGCCGGCAATCTGACCCGGGTGCTCGATCGATGGCTGGACGCCGCGAGCGGTCAGCTGAAGCGGCGCGAGGAATCGATCGACGCGAGCGAGAAAACGATCGTCGCAAGGCAGGCGGACTGGGATCGCCGCCATGCGAGCGTGCTCGAGCGCTACACGAAGGAGTTCACCCAGCTCCAGATCATGCAGCAAAAAATGGAAAGCACGCTCGAGCAGCTGAAGGCCCTGTTCTCGACGAACAAGGATTGACAGCGGGTCGTACCGTTGTAGTCGGCTGGAGGATCAAGCATCTTGGAATACATCGGATATCGCAGCTACCACGCTGCCAACCTGGAATCGCGGATCGCGAACGGATCGCCGATTCAGCTCGTGCTGCTGCTGACCGACGGGCTGCTCGACGAAATGGCGCGCGCGCGGGCGCACATTCTTGCGCGTCGCATCGAGGCGAAAGGCGCGAGCATCGGCAAGTGCATCGAGCTGGTGGACGGCCTGTCGAGCGCACTCGATGTGTCGTCCGGCAGCGAAGTCGCGACGAATCTCGTCGCGCTGTACGACTACTGCGTTCAACGTCTGAACGAGGCGAGCATCGCGCTCGACGTCGCCCCGCTCGACGAAGCCGCGCGACTGATCTCGGTGCTTCGGGAGGGATGGCAAGGTGCGGAAGATGCAGCCGGTTGACGATGCGTCGGCCGTGCGTGTGCGTCTGCGCGTCGCGCTGCGCACGCATGCCCGTCTGCTGAGGGCCATCGTGCACGAACACCGCTGGGCCGAGCTGCCGGCGCTCGACGCGGACGTCAGCGCACTGGCGAGGCACTGCGCGGGCGATGGCGCGCGAGATCCGGAGCTGGACACGACGTTGCGGGATCTCGCACGGGCATACGCGGTGGCGATTCGCGGTCTCGCCGACGCGCGCGCGGTGACAGGCCACGCGCTGGCCGGTATGAGCGAGTTCGAGGAACGGGGGATGGCCTACGCGGCGACGAACGGGAGCGACAGATGAACGGAACCATTTCAACGACACCTGACTTGCGCGATCGCGCGACGGGGAACGCGGTCGGCGACCGGGCCGTAGCGGAGCCAGTCATGCCGGATAGTCGGGGCGAAACGAACGAGACCGTCGCGCCTGCCGGCGACGCGGCGCTACTTCCGGTGACGTCGCCGATTAATTGCCACACCGAATCATTCCGGAATGTGATGGCGACACTCGACACGCTTGACCTGCCGGCGGCGCCCTTGTCGGCGGACTGTCGAACGGATGGCGCGTCAGCCGACGGCGACGTTCCGGTCGCGCCTGGGCCGGACGCGAAGGCCGGTCCGGGCTTCATCCCACGGGAAGTGAGCGGGCAGCACGCGTTCCGCGACAACCAGGTCATCGAATCCGTTCCGATCCGGCGGCTTGTTTCGCCGCGAAGCGGTGGCGATCGATTTGCCGCTGGCGCCGACCGCGAATCGAGTGCGGAGAATCGGCCCGTTCCATCCGCCTTGCAGCCGCGCAGCGAGCGTGCGCGGCCGCTGGCGGTACCAGCAGCCGTCACGATGGTCGTCGACAAACCGCCGATCGGCGCCAGCGGGGCCGTGCCGGATGGGCGCGTGCCGCACGCTGGCCTCGCATGGCCGGCGGCGGCCGACGGATCGGACGCCGGCGTGCGCGTTGCCGCAGGCCAGGCGGGCACCTTGCCTTGGGGGCCGCAGCTCCTGAAGGCGCTGGGCGAGCAGATCGATGTGAACGTGCAGCGCGGCGTCGGGCACGCGGTCATTCGTCTCGAGCCGCAATCGATGGGCACGTTGCAGATTGCGATTCGTCACGAGGACGGCGCGCTGCAGATCCGGATGGTCGCGTCGCACGAGGACGTCGTACGCCAATTGCAGGCGGTCGGCGATGCGCTTCGACAGGATCTCGCCGCGCGACAGCACGGCGATGTGACCGTCGTGGTGCGGCAAGGGCAAGGGTTCGGCCATCGCGAGCGCGGCGCGCGGGACGGTGACGCCGGGGCATCGCAGGGACGCAAGCGGCCCGGCGCAGCGCTCTCGGCGGTGGACGCCGCGCACGGCGACGCACGGTTTCATCTCGACGGACGAGCAACACGCTAACGACACGGAAGGGAGCGGATTTCGATGAACAGGAAATTGCTGATCTGGGGCGGCGGGGGCACGGTGCTGCTGACCGCGCTGGCCGCCGGTGGCATCTGGTCTTACCAGAACCAGGCGGCGAACACGCCTCACGCGGCGGCGCCCCCCGCAGCGGCCGACACGCACAAGTACATCAGCGTCGACCGGATCGTCGTGATGCTTCGCATGCCTCCGGACGCCGGCTTCGTGCCACCTTACGTCGAGGAAACCCATTATGCGGTGCTCGATCTCGTGCTGAAGACGACGCCCGCCCAGGAAGCGATGGCGCGTGCGCATATCCCGCTGCTGCGCAGTATCGCCGTGCGGGTGGCGGCGCGCTACACGCTGGAAGACGTCCGCCGGAAGAACCTGTCGGAGATCTCCGCGTCGCTCAATCGCGCGTTCATCAGTTCGTACAAGGGGCGGCACGTCGAGATGCCGTTTGAAAAGGCGATGATCAGCCGGCTTCTGGTGGAGTGATCGTCATGACGACCTGTATCGGCAACATCGACGCGCGAACGCGCCACGCGGACGCGAATCCGGCAGTCGAGCTGGCGTGGCTGCTCGAGTACGCGCCGATCGTCAAGCGTGCGGCACGTCAGTTGAGCTGGCAGGCCTGCGGTGCGATCGCGATCGAGGACATGGAGCAGATCGGACTGATGGGATTGCTCGAGGCGCTGCGCCGGTACGGGGCGCCCGACGCGGCGTTTGGCGGCTATGCGTTGAAGCGGGTGCGCGGCGCGATTCTCGACGAGCTGCGTCGCCACGACTGGCGGCCGCGCATGGTGCGGCAGGACGCGCACCGCGTGCGCGATTGCGAGCGCGACCTGCGTCGATCACTCGGACGCGAACCGACCGAGACCGAGGTGAGTGGCGCACTCGGCATCAGTGCGGCCGAGTATCGGCAGCGGGTGATGGCGGGCAACGCGGAGGCGATGGCGAGCCTCGACAGCCTGCTCGACGGAGAGGCGCTTGCCTTCGTAGAGAGTCCGGAGCGGCGAGTCGTGCAGCGCCGCAGCCTCGAACAGGCGCTCATGCGGTTGCGCGATCGCGAGCAGCGCGTGATTCAGCTCTACTACGAATTCGATCTGAGCTTGCGCGAGATCGCCGCGGTGCTCGGGCTGACGGAAGCCCGCGTCTGCCAGATCAACAAGGCGGCGCTCGGGAAGATGCGAGACGCGATCGGTGACGCATGAGCAGACCATCTTCGCTTGATTCGGGCATTTATCTATTCACAGGGCAAACATGAGACTGTCGACTATGAAACCGCGCGCGCCGCAGGAACCGGGCAGCACGGCGCCCCACGTTGCACCGGTCGGCCGGGCCGGCGCCGCCGCGAATGCGCCGGCGGCCCGCACGGACTTCTCGATCGAGGCGGTCCGGTCCGCACAGGCGGCGCTGCGCAGCCTGCCGGATTTCGACGAGGCGCGCGTCGACGCGCTGCGCATCGCGCTCGCGGAAGGTCGCATTCCATTCGACGCGGGCAGGCTGGCCGCGCTGATTCAGCGTTTTCACGGAGGGCGGGAATGACGCGCAACGAAGCGTTCGCGAAGATCCTCGACGGGATCCGCGTCGATGTGGCCCGCTACGCCGAAATGAAGGGGCTGCTCGACCTGCAGTTCGCCGCCGCATTGCGTCGCGACGGCGCATCGCTGATGGCGACGGGCAACGCGATTCTCGCGCTCGCCGATGCGCTTCGCGCAAGTCACGAGATGCGCAGGCGGTGCATGCACGTGCTCGTCAGCCCGTTGGAGCCGGAATCGATGACGCAGGCATGGGCGGCGTTGCCGGGCCGGGTGCGCGAGCGGCTGACGCGTGTGGTGGCGCAGTTCGAATCGCAAATTCAGGAATGCAGAAACCTGAATCAGCGCAATGCGGCGCTGTTGATGTCGCAGTTTGAAATCGCGCAGCGCGCACTGTACGGCGAGGTCGATACCTATGTGGGTCGGTGACGCGTCGAATTGGCTGCCGACCGGCGCGATACGGGCCGAAAGCGATGCGCCGTATTCTCGCGCGTCCGGATTGGCCGTCGGCGCGTTTCGCGCGGCGTTCGCACAACTGCGGCGCGAGATCGAGACGATCGTTTCCGAGGGTTTTCCTCGCATCGGGGACGACGCATGGCGCGGGGCGCCGCCGCTGCGGCATCCGGGCAGCGAGGCGGCTCGACCGGCGGCGGACGTGGCGCCGGCCCGTCCGGCCACCAGCCCGCGTGCGTTTCTCGACGACATCTTGCCGTTCGCTCGCGAGGCGGCGGCCGCGCTGGGTGTGTCGGTGGATCTGGTCGCCGGGCACGCGGCGCTCGAATCGGGCTGGGGGCGGCATCCGGTGACGATGCGCGACGGGGCGGACAGCCACAACCTGTTCGGCCTGAAGGCGGGTGCGGGATGGGCAGGCAGCGTTGTCGACGTGCCGACGACCGAATTCGTCGACGGCACGCCACTGAAAACGGTGGAGCGGTTTCGCGCATATCCGGATTATCGCGCGGCGTTCGCGGACTATGTCGCGATGCTCAAGGGGAATCCGCGGTTTCGCGACGTCGTCGGCGCGGGACGCGATGCGGCCGTGTTTGCGGCGGCGCTGGCGCGGGGCGGCTATGCGACCGATCCCGCTTATGCGTCGAAGCTGCGCCGGGTGGTCGCCGACGTGGCGGCGTTGCGCGCCGGCCGCGACGGCGGGCTCACCGGGACACGTCGGACGTCGGCAGATCGATCGGCTGCGCGCTTGCCTCGCCGGTAACGCGAGCCTGAATCTCGCGTGCGGCGCTGCCGTTGCCGACGCGCAGGCGCACGATGTCGCCCTGTGCGCCAGGCTGCATCGCCACGCCGGTATTGACGACCTGAGCCGATCCGATGCGCGCGACGATGCGCACGGTCTGGCCACGCCGGATCAGCGCCGGCGCCTGCAGGGCGCGACGCGACAGGGTCTGCCCTTGGCGCAGGGCGCGGCGGTTGAGCTTGCCGATCGCATCGTCGGCGCGCGTCACCGTGTCGGTGAGCGACGACAACGTCCGCACGGCCGAATCGAGATCGTCGTGCGTGAGCGGTTGACCCGCTGCGATGTTCCGCGACGCGACGGGGATCGTCGCGGTGATGGTTGCCCGAGCGATGAATTTCGCGGTTTGGCCGGTGCTCGGGCAGTGCGCGGTGAGCACGATGCGGCTCAGCCGGACCGGCTCGCCGACCGAGATGTCGAACGGCGTGGCGCAGCCGGGCGCAGGGCGGCGCGGCGGCGGTATGACGACCGCGATGGCTGCGTCGTCCAGCCCCGCACGTTGCGCGCGCGCGGTCAGTTCCGCGAGCGCCGCGTCGTGCGCCCGGGCTTGCAGCGCGGGCGAAGGCGGGGCGGCGTGCGTGCAGGACATCGGCAGCAGGAGAAGGGCAATCGGGAAACGAATCGTGCGCATGATGTGAAATGGAATACGTTCTAGCTGCGACATAAAGACGAGACGGGCCCGGTTCGGAATCGATGAGCGAAGTGTAAATGAAGGAGAACGAAATGGCATTTGATCTGGCGAACGGGCTCGGGCCGCATCCGGTCGCGTTGAGATTGCGGGCGGCGCGCACGGAGATCATCGCGTCGAATCTGGCGAACCTCGATACGCCGGGCTATCAGTCGCGAGACCTGGATTTTCGGCGAAGCATCGCCGATGCGGCCGGCAACGCGTATCCGGGCGTGCCGCTCGCAGGCGCCGCGACGCTCGGCTATCGCGTGCCGTTCCAGGCGTCGCAGGACGGCAACACGGTCGAGCTCGGCGTCGAGCAGGCGGCATTCGCACAGAACGACGTGGATTTTCAGACGAGCATCGCGTTTCTCAACCTGCGGATTCGCGGTCTGCATGTCGCGATCACGGGCAACACGTAATGAAACGCGGTGTTTTGCATCTTTCCGAGGAGGTGTCATGAGTTTCAGGGAAATCGCGCAGATCGCCGGCTCCGCCATGTCGGCGCAGACCGTGCGTCTCAACACGATTGCCAGCAATCTGGCCAACGCCAATGCGGCGTCCGCCACCGAGGCCGATGCGTATCGCGCGCGCAGGCCCGTCTTCGCATCGGTGTTTCGCATCGATGAGGATGGCGAATCGATGGGCGCGCGCGTGCAGGTGCTCGATGTCGTGACGAGCACGGAGCCGCTGCGCAAGGTTCATCAGCCGGGTCATCCGCTCGCCGATGCGCAAGGCAACGTGCTGTATCCGAACGTCAACGCGGTGGAGGAAATGACCGACATGCTGTCCGCGTCGCGCGCGTATTCGACCAACGTCGAGGTGCTCGCGCGCGTGAACGGCATGCAGCGCGAGCTGCTCAGGCTCGGCCAGTAACGAACCCTTATCGCTATGAGGACAACATGTCGAACCCAATCCAGCTTTCACCGGCAAGCATGCCGTTCAACGCCGATACGACGCGCGCGCCATCGGGGACGGTGAGCGGCGGGACGTCGACGGACATCTTCGCGAAGATGCTGAGCGCGCAGATCCAGAACCAGGACCCGCTCGACCCGATGGATTCCGCGCAGTTCGTGTCGCAGATCATGCAGGCGCAACAGACGGCATCGCTCAATACGGTCGTGAATCTGGTGGAGAACAGCATGGGATTGGTCGGGAAATTGATCACCGTGGCGCTTGGAACGCACGTCGGCTCGCAGGTGATGGCGCAAGCCGATTCGGTCGATGTGAGCGACCGCGTGGTCAACGGGCGCATCGCGCTCGATCGCGACGCATCGGATGTGACCGTCGTGCTCACCGGCGCATCCGGCAGCGTCAAGCACATCGCGCTCGGTGCGCGCCCGAAGGGCGACGCGCCGTTCCGCATCGACCCGACCCAGCTCGGCCTGGCCGCCGGCCGTTATCGGATTCGCGTCGAGACCGGCGACGGCACGCCGCCGCCGGCCAATATCGAAGGCACGCTCGAGAACGTGCGTCTCGGTGCCGACGGCAAGGTGATCCTGCGCGTGGCCGGCGTCGGCGACGTCGACACCGCGGCGATCGTCAGTTTTCAGGGCCGCTGACCCACTCACCCATCACGCAAGGAATACACATGAGTTTCAACATCGCTTTATCGGGCATCAATGCCATCAACAATCAGCTGACGACGATCAGCCATAACATCGCCAACACCGGCACCTACGGTTTCAAGTCCGGCCGCGCGAACTTCGCGACGATGATCTCGGGCACGCAGGCGAACGGCGCGTACATCGGCTCCGTCACCCAGAGCATCGGCGTGGGCGGCGGCGTGTTCGCGACCGGGCGCGGGCTCGACGCCGCGATCGACGGTAACGGCTTCTTCGTCACGAAGGACCCAGACGGATCGACGCTCTTTACGCGCGTCGGCATCTTCCAGCGTGATGCGGACGGCTATCTCGTCGACGCGTTCGGCCGCCGTGCGCAAGGTTATGCGGCAGGCGGCACGTATGGCGACCTGCAGATTCCGGTCGGCGTGGCGCCCGCGAAGGCAAGCGATCGCCTCGACTACGCCGGTAACCTGTCGGCGGACTGGGAGGCGCCTGTGCAAGCGGTGTTCGACAAGGATGACGACACATCCTTCAATCACACGGTGTCGTCGGCCGTCTACGACTCGCTCGGACGGCAGCATATCGTTACGCAGTACTTCGTGAAGGCGCCATCGCCGTCGACGGACGTCACAGTGCATTACGCGATGAACGGCGAACGCATCGACGGTTCGGCGACGCTGAGCTTCGATACGCACGGCCGGCTGACGTCGCCGACCACGCCGACACCGCTGAACCTCGGCACGCCGGAGGGCGCGGCGCCACTGACCCTTGCCATCCATTACGCGGGCGCGACGCAGGTCGCGGGTGAAGCGTCGACGATGGTCAATCGCGACAACGGCCACGCGGCCGGCGTGCCGGGCGAGCCGACGCTCGACTCGCGCGGCAACGTCGTCGTCCAGTACAGCAACGGCCAGAAGCGCACGCTGGGCACGATTGCGCTTGCAACCTTCCCGAGCCCGGACGGACTGGAGGCGGCAGGCGACACCGCGTGGCGAGCGTCCTCCGCGTCGGGCAACGCGTTGCTCGGCACCGCCGGCGCCGGTGCGCTCGGCAAGCTGGTGACCAGTTCGCTCGAACTGTCGAACGCGGACGTGACGAAGGAGCTGGTCGACATGATGACCGCGCAGCGCAACTATCAGGCGAATTCGAAAGTGCTGTCGACGGAGAATCAGATGATGCAGGCGTTGATGCAGGCGCTTTGATCATGGACGCATTGATCTATACGGCAATGAGCGGTGCCGACCGCGCGTGGCATGGGCTCGAGGTGCATGCCAACAACCTGGCGAACGCGCAGACCGACGGGTTCCGCGCGGAACTGGAGATGGCGCAATCGCGCGCGGTGCGCGGCTACGGCTACGACTCCCGCCATCTGGCGAAGCCCGAGTCCGGCGCCGTGAGCGGTCGCGTGGGCGTGCTGGCGGAAACCGGCCGGGAGCTGGACGCGGCGATTCAGGGGGACGGCTACTTCACCGTCGCCGACGCGAACGGCGTGCGCTACACCCGTGCCGGCAATTTCGAAATCGATGCGGACGGGGCGCTGACCGTCAACGGCCGCGCGGTGATCGGCGAGGGCGGCCCGATCGTGCTGCCGGAGTTCACGAGCCTGCGGATCGGGGAAGACGGCACGATTTCCGTGACCGCACCCGGCGACGCCGATGTGCAGGCCGTCGATCGCCTTGCGCTCGTCGATGCACCGGCAGCCGACCTGGTCAAGGACCCGGCGGGGCTGCTCGTCGCGCGCGACGGTCAGCCGCTGCCGCCGGCCGAGGACGTGCGCGTGATGGGCGGGCATCTGGAGCGGAGCAACGTGTCGCCGGTCGCCGAGATGATCGCGACGATGTCGTTGAACCGCGCGTTCGAGGTGCAGATGCGGATGTTCGGCGCCGCGGGCGAGATGGCGGACGCCGGCAACCGGTTGATCCGGGGTTGATCGCGACGTCGACGCATAACCGATTGGAGAGAACGATGAATCAGGCAATGTGGATCAGCAAGACCGGGCTGCAGGCGCAGGATGCGAAGCTGCAGGCGATCGCCAACAATCTCGCGAACGTGAACACGGTGGGGTTCAAGCGCGACCGCGTGATGTTCGAGGATCTGTTTTACCGGATCGAGCGCCAGCCCGGCGCGCAGCTCGACCAGGACAACGCGTCGCCGTCGGGCATCCAGATGGGCAGCGGCACGCGGCTCGTCGGCACGCAGAAGATCTTCACCGACGGCAGCGTGCAGACGACCGGGCAGTCGCTGGACGTCGCGGTGACGGGAAAGGGTTTCATCCAGGTGCTGCAGGCCAACGGCGAGACGGGCTATACGCGCGCGGGACAACTGAGCGTGAACGCGGAAGGGCAGCTGGTTAACGCGCAGGGCCTGCCGCTGCAGCCGGAGATCAGCATTCCCGACAATGCGATGAACATCGTGATCGGCGAGAACGGCGTGGTCGCCGTGACGGTGCCGGGTTCGGCAACGCCGAATGAAGCGGGGCAGATCATGCTCGCGAACTTCGTCAACCCGGCCGGCCTGCTCGCGCTCGGCGACAACCTGTACATGGAGACCGTCGCGAGCGGCCCGCCGAACGAGGGCGAGCCCGGCACCGACGTGTTCGGCAAGATCAAGCAGGGGGCACTCGAAGGAGCGAACGTGCAGGTCGTCGAGGAAATGGTCGACATGATCGCCGCGCAGCGGACGTACGAGATGAACACGAAAGTGTTGAGCGCGGCCGACAACATGTTACAGCAACTGTCGCAGGCCGCGCGATGAAGCAACGCCTGCTCCTTTTGCCACCGGTCGCGCTGCTCGGCGCGTGCGCGCTGCTCGACCCTCCGCGCCCGGACTTTGCCGAGGACGATCTGCCGTCGGCCACATGGGCGCTTACCGCCCCGCGCGCCGGAGGCGTGTTCAATGCGGCGACCGCCTGGTCGCTGGCCGCCGACGGCCGGGCTTACCGGCCCGGCGATACGCTCACGGTCACGCTCGACGAGACCACGCAGGCCAGCAAGCGCGCCGATACGCGCTTCGGCAAGAGCAACGACGTATCAGTGGAGCCGGGCAGGCTGTTCGGCAGTCCGATCGATCTCGATACATCGATCGGCGCGAACCGCAAGTTCGACGGCAGCGGCAGCAGCTCGCAGCAAAACTCGCTGCGCGGCGAAATTACCGTGATCGTCACCGACGTGCTCGCGGGCGGCCTGCTTCAGGTGCGCGGCGAAAAGGTGCTGTCGCTGAATCAGGGCGAGGAGGTGATGCGCCTGACCGGCTATGTCCGGCAGGCCGACATCGACACGAACAACCGCGTGTCGTCGCGTCGAATCGCGAATGCGCGCATCCAGTATGTCGGCAAGGGCGCGCTGTCCGAATCGAATTCGGCCGGCTGGTTGACGCGGTTCCTCAACAGTCCATGGATGCCGTTCTGATGGGAAGCCCTATGCGAACACTTCGTTCGACCATCCTGGCCGGCCCGAGCGTGCTCGCGGCGACGGTGGCGGCGACGGTTGCGCTGCTCGGCGCGCCGTCCTCGTGCGGCGCGGCGACGATCGGTGCGCTGGTCAACATCGAGGGCGTTCGCGACAACCAGCTCGTCGGCTACGGCCTCGTCGTCGGCCTGAACGGCACTGGTGACGGCCAGCAGATCCGTTACACCGGCCAGTCCGTCGCGAACGTCCTCAAGCAATTCGGCGTGACGTTGCCGGAAGGCATCCGCCTGCGCTCGCGCAATGTCGCGGCCGTCATGGTCAGCGCCAGTTTTCCGCCGGGCTACAGGCCGGGCCAGAAGATTGACGTGACCGTGTCGTCGATGGGCGACGCGAAGAGCCTGCGGGGCGGGACGCTGCTGCTGACGCCGTTGCGCGCGGCAGACGGCGCGGTCTATGCGCTCGCGCAAGGCAATCTTGTCGTGCCGGGTGTGAGCGCGGAGGGCCGCGGCGGGTCGAGCGTGACGATCAACACCACCGCGGCGGCCCGCATCCCGCGCGGCGCGACCATCGAGCAGGAAATCCGGACCGGCCTCGACACGAAGCCGGTGGTCACGCTCAGCCTGAAACGCCCCAATTTCCAGACCGCCGCCAACATCGTCGCCGCGATCAATCGCGTTGTCGGCCATGACGTCGCGACGAGCCGCGACGGCACGAGTGTCGACGTCGGCGCGCCGGTCGATCCGACCGCGCGCGTCGAGTTCGTCGCGAAACTGAGCGCGATCAGCGTCACGCCGCAGAAGGCGCCGCCTCGCGTCGTCTTCAATTCGCGCACCGGCACGGTGGTGATCAGCCAGGGCATGACGGTGTCGCCCGCGGCGGTGTCGCACGGTGCGCTGAAGGTGACGATCTCCGAAGGCGCGCTCGTCAGCCAGCCGAATCCGTTCGGCGGCGGCGAGACCGCCGTCGTGCCGCTGTCGCAAGTCGATGTGCAGCGAGGCGGCAACCGAATGTTTCGCTGGCCAGCGGGCACGAGCCTGCAGGCGATCGTGGACACGATCAATGCAACGGGCGCGGGGCCGGACGACCTGATGGCGATCCTGCAGGCGCTCGATGAGGCCGGGGCGTTGAACGGCGAAATGGTCGTCATCTGAGGAGGGCGCGCGAATGTCGAATCCATCCATGGCCATGTCGTTCCGCGTGGTGCCGCCGGGCTGGCCGGTCGGCACGCCGGCAATGCCGCCCCCGCGTGCCACCGGCGGCCACGATGCCAGGACGCTTGACGCGGCCGAGCAGTTCGAGGCGCTCTTCGTCGCGCAGATCCTGCGGGCGATGCGCAACGCCATTCGCGAGATCAACCCGGCGGGCAGTATCTTCCGCGACCGCGCCGGCAGCGACATGACGGACCTGGCGGACGGACAGGTCGCCCGGTTGCTCGCGTCGCGTCATGCGTTCGGCATCGCGGATTTCATCTTGCGGCAACTGCCCCCGGACGCCGGTACGGCCGCCTCGGCGCAGGCGTGATGCCGGTTGGCCGCGCGGATTTAAGTCGATGCGCGTGTCGGTCGCCGGATACGGCAGGGGGCCGCTTGCGCGGCTGTTTCCGCTCGCCGCCCGTCGTGGGCCGGGCGAGCATCGATCGATGAGGGAGGTAGACGATGAATATGATCGACATCGGCATGTCGGGCATCCTGGCCGCGAACCGGTCGCTCCATGCGACCAGCAGTAATGTCGCGAACATTGCGACACCCGGCTATTCACGGCGCGGCGTGCTTCTGTCGGGCAACGCGCACGGTGGCGTCGACGCGTCGGCCGCGATGCGCATCAACGAGGGCTACCGGACACAGCAGATGTGGCAGGCGGCGAATGCGTCCGGGCGTGCACAGGCCGCCCAATCGCATCTTGACCAACTTGAAGGAATGGTGGGCGGCAACCCGGCAATCGGCGATATCCAGCACCGCGATCTCGGGCTCGGCGCGTTCTTCGGGGCACTACGCGGTGCGACCGGCGAACCGGGCGATCCGGTGCTGCGCAACGCCGTGCTCGACACCGCAAGCGGAATGACGCGGCAGTTCAACGGCATGCGCGCGGCGTTCGAGGACCAGTTGCGCAGCATCGAACGACAGCGCGACGTGACGGTCGACCAGGTCAACGGGCTTGCCACGCAGATCGCCGACTTGAACGGGAGAATCGCGGTTGGCCTCGCGAGCGGCGGCGACGTCGCGGCGCTGATGGACCGACGCGACGTTGCGGTCGACCAGATGGCGGGGCTCGCCGGCGTGCGCGTCGTGCAGCAGCGGGACGGCACGGTCGACGTGTCGATGGCGTTCGGCCAACCGCTCGTGGTCGGCAAGCAGGCGGGTCGAATCGACATCCGGCGAGACGGACACGGTAGACAGGCACTGGTGATTTCATTCGGACAACAGAAGATGCCGCTGCGGTCGACACACGTCGGCGGGGCGCTGCGCGGACTCGCCGAGGTCGAGACTGACGTGCTGCGTCCGCAGCTCGATGCGCTCCGGACGCTCGCGGTCGAGACCGCGAAGCGAGTCAATGCGCAGTTGGCGCAGGGTTACGACATGCACGGCAATCCCGGCAAACCGTTGCTGTCCTTCGACGAAGCGAGCGGTCGACTCGGCGTCGTGCCCGACACGCAACCCGAGGCGTTGGCCTTTTCGGCCGACCCGGATCATCCCGGCGACAATCGCAACCTGCTCGCGCTGAGCGGCTTGGGTTCCACGCGGATCGAGATGCCGGGCCACGGCACGGTGTCGATCGAGAATGCGTTTGCATCGATCGTGGGCAAGGTTGGCTCGGCCAGCCAGCAAAACAAGCTGGTGGCCGAAACCGCGCAGGCGGTGCGTACGCAGGCGGAGAACGACTGGCTGTCGCTGAGCGGTGTCGACAACGACGAGGAAGCGATGAATCTCGTCCGTTTCAAGGATATGTACAACGCGAACTTGAAGGTGATCGCAGTCGCCAATGCGCTGTTCGAAACCACGCTGAATGCCATCTGACCCACGGAGCGCCGACATGCGAGTGACCAGCCAATTCCACCACGACGTCATGAAGCAGGTGACGCAGCGCACCAACGCGCAGCTTTCCGATACATTGATTCGGATGACGACAGAACAGCGCATCCTGCGAGCCTCCGACGATCCGATCGGTGCCGTGCGCCTTGCGTTGCTGGCCGAATCCGGCGATCGCCTCGCCCGGTATCGCGCCAATATCACGACGTTCGAGTTCCGCCTCAAGCGCGGCGAGCAGGCGCTCTCCGAGATCGTCGCGCAGTTTGGCGAAGCGCAGCGGAAGTTGCTGATGGCGCTGGACGGCGCGCGTGCGCCGGGCGATCTCGCGGCAATCGCGGGTGTGCTCGAATCGGTGCGGGACATGCTGGTGCATTCATCCAATACGCGCGACGGCGCCGGCCACTATCTGTTTTCGGGGACGGCGATCACGACGGCGCCGATCGCTTTCGATCCGGTCGCGCCGGCCGGCAGCCGCTATGCATATGGCGGCAATGCCGGGAAGCAGGCGGCGATCGTCGGCGACGGCGTCACCGAGGTGCTGAACGACGATCTCGCGGAGATGGCCGACGCACTCAACGCGCTCGATCGCGCGATCGAGCGGATGCGTGCGCCGGGCGCCAATGCGAACGATTCGACGCTGCGCGACGCACTTGTGCAGGCGATCGACGTGATCGACAGGACGTCGGTGTCGGTCGAATCGAAGATCGGCCGGCTCGGTAACGCGCAGAACATGCTCACGCTGCTTGACGATCTGCATGCGTCGTCCCAGGTCGTCACCACGGAGGCGGCCCAGGATGCAGGCAAGATCGACCGCATCGAGGTCTACGACGCGTACATGAGCTATCGCACCGCGCTGGAGGCGACGCAGAAGGTTTATGCGCAGGTATCGCAGTTGTCGCTCTTCAACGTGCTCTGACGGCGAAGCGGCTCAATGGAAATCAATATTCGCTCCTCGGCGGACAGCGCACTCACCGGAACCGGCGCCGTGCGGCACGACACACCGCGCGCGGCGGTTTCCGGCAGAATCCGGTCGCGCGACGCGACGTCACATGACATGACGAGTGACGCGCGCGTCACGATACGCGTCGCGGCCGAGCGGCGCGACCGGATCACGACGCATCGGCAGATCAACGAGCAGGCTTCCGGGATGCAACAGGTGCTCGATTACCTGGCCGGCTTCAGCAGTCATTTGAATGCGCTGAAGCAGGCAATCGGGTCCAGCCTCGTCGGCGGCGGTAGTGAGGACGCCGCCCGCACGCAGTTGGCGCGCACGGTGAGCGCCTGGCATCGGCGGGCCGGCGCGACCGGCGGCCGATTGAGCGATGCGCTGGACATCGGAGGCGAGGGGAAGGCGAGGCGCGCATTCACGGTGGAAGGACTGAACGCGCAAGATGCGCGTCGGGCTGCCGGAGAAGTCATCACGTTTCACCTTGCCGGCACTGGTGCGAGTCCTGCGACGGCTTATCTCGCGCCGGATCTTTCGACGCGTCAAATGGTGTACCAGCTCAAGGTTGCTCTTGTGACGCTGCGTGTCGCCTGTGACGAGGATCCGCATGGCCGGATCCGCTTTTCGGTCGAGGAGTCGCGCTGGCCGAGCGTCATGAGTGGACTTCGTGTGAAAGGCGGTGGCGTCCGGTTTCCGGACGGCGAACCGCTGCGCCCGACGCTGACCGATGTGCCTGAACGGATCGACCCGGCCGGCTGGCGAGTGGATGATCCGCTGACGCTGCGTGCGACGTTGCGCGCGGTGGTGCAGACACAGGAACGGGTCGAGCAGGCAACGACGCGCGCGGAGCAGATGCTGCGTGCTGCGCGACGGACGCTGGAGTTGATTCCCGCGGTGGCCGATGCAGATTGGGCGCGGGCAGTATCCGGGCAGATGGCGACACGGATAGGTTCTGTGCGCGACTACGAGGATGCGATGGCGCTCGCGCCGGCGACTGCGGGCGTCGAACGTACGCGTGTGCACACATTGCTGGCATTGCGTTGACGGCGACGCATCCGTCGATGCGCGTGTGTCAGATGGAGGGGGAGAAGTCGGTCGGAAGCGAACGAACCAGGCGCAGGATGTGAATCATGGCGCGAAGCCGGACGGATGATGGAGGGGGCCGCGAGCGCAACGTGGGGCCGAGAGGTGAGCGGACTTGCGCGCGCGTTTGAGGAGTGTTGCGGGCGCTACGATCATCGCGTCGGCATGCCACTGTGTGATGCGCGCGATTCACGGCAGATCCTGCGCGAGATATGTCTTGCAGCGTCCCTGGACCGTGTGGATCGTGCCGGGACAGACGGTGAGCCACTTGTTGCCGCCGCGCGTGATCTGATAAAGGCGCTCGCCGGGCTGCAACTTGACGCCGATCGAAGACAGGAGCGCGAGACTTGCGGCCTTTGCGGGCGCCGGGTGCTGCGCTTCCTGCTTCAATGCGCTGAGCAACCCCGAGAAATGCTTGTTGAGAAGGGTTATCTTCCAGGTGTTGCAGCCGATCCAGACAACGGCACCAATGAGGAGCGCGCGCTCGATTAGCCGGGCGGCACGTTGGCGTTTGGGTACATGTCGAGGCGGGACGGTGTGGTGAGCGGGGTCGTCGAACGACGAGGTAACATCGGCGCACTTCTCGTCGTTGTCATGGGGCTTGGCGGTCTGCGGTGGCTCGGTCGCCGGCACCGCATCGTCGAGTGGCTGCGCGGTGCCGATGAACCGCAGACCGTGACGTGGCAGCGTTTTGATCAGCGTGCCGCTGATGCCATGTTCCTCGAGCCGGGCGCGCACCGCGCGGACGAGTTGATGGTAACTGCTGTCCGTCACGACCAACCCCTTGTCGCCCCACAATTGCTGCATTACCGCTGCCTTGGTGGCGAGCCCCTTGAGTACCATCACCAGTAAGTCGGCTTCATTCGCAGTCAACTCGGTCGTGCGGTCAGCGAGCGTCAGAGTCATGTGATGGCAATTGAAGATAACGCGGTCTTCTATCAGATATTTATCCATCGATGTTCCGGCTACATGTGGTCGCGACAACGTTAGCGTCTGAATTCACAGCGACGGGCGATGAGTCGACCCGTCGTCCGACCGGAACGAAGACCTTTGTGAGATGCTTCCGGTGGCCGAGCTTGCTGCTCGTTGCGTGTGGACCGGGACGGTGTGATGTCAGGCGCGGTGTGCGGGTTCGATGCGAACAATATTGCGATAGATCGCCGCCAATGACTATGAGAAATGTCTGAAAAAATAACGACAAATTGCTTAGTCGATGGATGAGGTGACCGTGACTCGCAAAATCTCTCGGCGTGGCGTCCTATAGCGCTGTAAATCGTGGACGGCCGCTGCTCCCGTTGCGCTGTCGGTCAAGAACATCCACAAGTCGTTCGGCGATCATCACGTGCTGAAAGGCATTTCGCTCGATGCGCACGAGGGTGACGTCATCTCGATCCTCGGCGCGAGCGGGTCGGGCAAGAGCACGTTCCTGCGCTGCCTGAACCTGCTCGAGACACCTGACGACGGCTCCGTCGCGCTCGCCGGGGAAACGCTCGCGATGAAGCGCGCGCGCGACGGCAAGCTGCATCCGAGCGACTATCGCTGATGCGCGAGATGCGAGCGATCGCGTTCGTCACCGACCTGATCCAGCAGGGCACGATCGACCGCGGCGAGATGAAGGAAATGCCGATCCATTCGATTCGCGCCGACGACGCAATGTGCGCGTTGTGCGTATCGAGCAAGTACAACGCGGATTGGGCGTTTCTCAGCGAACTGCACGACCACGGGCGCCTCGAAGCCGATGCATGGCTCGCGCATCACTACGGAAACATCGGGCAGCGGTCGAGCACCGACATCCGCAGGGAATTTCTGTGACCGCATCGCGGTAATGTTGGCATGGGGCGATCATGTGCAGACGCCCTGGGTCAACGAGCGAACGTGAGCCAGATGCAGGAGCGGTTCGCTGCGTTGTGGCCGTGCAGCGGCGGGACAGATGGCGAAGGTGTCTTTTTCAAGAAGCATTTCGTTGCCGGATCAAATAAAACCGATAATGAGGCGAGTCGAGAAATTTCCCCGCTTGAATTTTCTGAATTAACGGAAATGGGGAATCGGTGTGTCTGACCGGCAACTCCTTGCATTCAATCCAGATGGTCCTCATTGCAAAGCAGTCTGACAAGTCGACGAAGTTCCGGGCGCTCGGCTTTCATTCTTGGCACAAATGCGCAATATGGATGGCCGAGTTGAATCGAATGCGTCGAGAGCGCGATGAGCCGCCCGGTTTCCAGATCAGCCTGAGCCAGCAGCTTCTGAGCCAGGGCAATTCCGAGCCCCGACCGCGCCATCGTGATGGCGAGGCTTGAGAGGCCAACCCGTCTGCCATTCGACGGATCGAGATGGCGCTCATTGTCGATTCGCGCGAACCAGTCGTTCCAGGTCGGGTGTGATGCGTAATTTGGCCCCCAGTTCGTATGGATGAACAGGCTTTCGTGGATGTCGTTCAGGCTGAAGTTGCCATTTCCATGTCGATGCCAGAACTCGGGTGCGCAGACCGGGATGACTTCATCATGAACCAGCGGAATCGTCTGGATCGACGGGTAGTGATAATCGCCGTAACTTACCCGTATATCAACGTTCTGGCGTAACAGATCGACGGGGTCTTCCTCCACTCGAATATCAATTGCAATTTGCGGATAAATTTCGAACAGTTGCGTCAATTTCGGTACGAGCCAGGTTTCTGTCAGTGAAGACGGCACGCTAACGACCAGATGCGCCTGCAACTCGCCTTCCAGAATGCGCTCGGTCATTGTCGCGATGTCCCTGAGCGCCCGAGACGTTTGTGGGAAGATCGCCCGCCCCGCATCAGTGAGCGAAATGCGATTGCCATTCCGCACAAACAGTTGCTTGCCGAGGTATGCCTCGAGATTGCGAACCTGCTGGCTGACGGCGGCTGATGAGACGCCTAGATCGGCGGCGGCCAGCGCAAAGCTGCCGGTTCTGGCGGCAACTTCAAAGGCCTTGACGGCATTAAGTGGCGGCAACTCACGCATCGCACATTCTCCAAAAGTTTTTCTTTTGAAAGACCAACATTTTCTACTGTTGAAGTCAATTTTTTGTTTCGATAGCTTACGCCTTGTTGAGAAAATTTGCGCAATCTCAACACTTGGTGCCCGCACAGCCGAACCTGCATGGGTGGCGCAATGACGGGCAGATCGAATGATCCGATGAATCGGACAGCAGGAGACAAGCGATGCAAGCACGGAAGCGGCCGGCGAAATTCCTGGCATTGGTGTCGGCGATGGCCTTCAGCCTTGTTCCACACCTTTCTCACGCGAAGGACTGGAAGGAGGTCACGATTGCGCTCGAGGGTGCGTATGAACCGTGGAATGTCACCCGTCCGGACGGGACGCTCGACGGATTCGAGCCCGAACTCGCCGCCAACCTGTGCGCGCGGGCCCAGATCAAGTGCAAGCTGATCGCCCAGGACTGGGACGGCATGATGGCGGCACTCAAGGTGGGCAAATTCGATGTGATCATGGACGGGCTCGCCATCACCGAAGAGCGAAAAAAGGAAATCGCATTCTCCGTACCTTATGCCAATACGCCGGCAACCTTTGCCGTAGCGAAGAACGGCCCCCTTCGCAATCTGCCCGGCACCGGAACGGAGATCGAACTTCCGGGTAGCTCGGCTTCGGACAAGCAGCTTCTCGAGCCGTTGCGCCGCGCACTGAAAGGCAAGGTGATCGGCATTCAAACCGGTACGTCCTTCACCCCCTTCATTTACGGCAATTTCGGCGATGTCGCCACGATTCGTGAATACAAGACTGCGGCCGAGCACGATCTGGATTTGAATAGCGGCCGGATCGACGTGGCATTCGACGATGCCACGTACTTCTCGTCTGCTTTCTCCAAGTCCGAGAACAAGAATCTCCAGTTCGCCGGGCCGCGAATGAAGGGGCGAGCGTTCGGGCCTGGTGAGGCACTCGGGTTTCGACTGTCGGACGGCGATCTGAAGAACAAATTCGATGGCGCAATCAAGGCGGCACTCGCAGACGGAACGGTCAAGCGGCTAAGCGAGAAATGGTTCAAGATGAATGTCGCGCCATGACCGGCTCCCCTGCATCATCGGCATGACTAAATGGTACCGGGAAAGGCGGATCGGTTCGACTCGCCTCGCCCCGGAGACCGTCCGAAACCCGCATTGACCGGGAGGAGACGTTGATGTTGTCGGTATTCGAGTTATTGGGCTGGGGATCCGGCGGATGGGGCGGGACGCTTCTCCGGGCGACGGCGACCACCGTCGAAGTGACTTTCGCCGCACTTGCCGTCGGCGCGGTGGTGGGGGCGGCCGTGGCATGGTCGAGGCTTTCTCGCTACCCGTTGGCACGCGCCTTCGGAGACGCGTACACGACGGTGTTCCGCGGCGTCCCCGAGTTGCTCATCATCTACCTGATCTATTTCGGCGGCTCGTCGATCGCGACTCAAATCGGGAAGTACCTGGGCGCGGACGGTTTTTTCGGACTACCGCCTTTTCTGTCCGGGGCGCTGGCAGTCGGTGTCATTTCCGGTTCGTATCAGGCCGAAGTCTATCGCGGCGCGTATCTGGCCGTTTCACGCGGAGAGATCGAGGCCGCGATGTCGATGGGCATGTCACGCAGCAAGCTGCTGTTCCGGATCGTCGCCCCCCAGGTATTCCGCTTTTCATTGCCGGGATTGGGCAACGTATGGCAGATGACGTTGAAGGACTCGGCGCTGATCTCGATCACGGGTCTCGTCGAATTGATGCGTGCCAGCCAGATCGGCGCCGGATCGACGCACCAGTACTTCATGTTCTTCATCGCCGGGGGAGCCCTGTACCTTGTCCTGACGGCGCTTTCCGGAAAAATATTCAATCGTCTCGAAGACCGCATGGGAAGAAGTTCCCGGCGAATCGCATAAGGGCCCTGCCATGGATTTCGATTTCTTGCTGGACACCCTGTCGCGGTTGCTCGCCGCGCTGCCCGTCACGCTCGCGCTGTTTCTGCTGGCGATCGCCTTCGGCGGAGTGATTGCATTGGGTTTGACGTGGATGCGATTCTCCGGCGTCAAGTATCTGGAGAAATTCTCGAGCGGGTATGTCTTGGTGTTTCGGGGCACGCCGTTGCTGATCCAACTGTTCCTGCTTTACTACGGAATGGGCCAGTTCGACTTCGTTCGCGACAGCGTCTTCTGGCCGATCATCCGCGAGCCGTTCGGATGCGCCGTGCTGTCGCTGGGATTGTGTACGGCCGGTTACACGACCGAAATCTTCCGTGGCGGGGTGTTGGCGGTGCCGGCGAATCAGCTCGAAGCCGCGCGTGCGATGGGCATGTCGGGCTGGCTGTTGTTTCGCAGGGTGATCGCACCTGTAGCCTTGCGCCACGCGCTGCCGGCCTATTCGACGGAGATCGTTCTGATGGTGAAGGGGACTGCGCTTGCGAGCCTCGTGACGGTCATGGAGATGACCGGTGTCGCTCAACGCATCATTGCGCATACGTACCGCACGACTGAAGTCTTTCTGTGCGCGGCCGCCATCTACCTGCTGCTCAATTTCCTGATCGTTCGCGCGATCGCGCTACTCGAATACTCGTTGACGCCATATCGTCGACCCATGTCGTCGCCCATTGCCAACTGAAAGGCCGATGCTATGAAACTCAATGATCTCGCCGAAGAACTGAAGGTCGTTCCCGCTGTTGCAGTCTCCAATCTTCATAAGCGATATGGAGACAACCATGTATTGAGAGGCGTATCGCTCGCGGCTCGCGAGGGCGACGTCATTTCGATTCTGGGGTCAAGCGGATCCGGCAAGAGTACGCTGCTGCGTTGCATCAACCTGCTCGAGACGCCGGATGACGGCGATGTGCTCGTCGCCGGAGAGAAACTCGATTTGCGCGTGAACGGCCGCGGCCGTCGTGAGCCGGCGAATCGCCGTCAGGTGGATCGCATCCGCTCGCAATTGGGGATGGTATTCCAGAGTTTCAACCTGTTCTCTCACATGACGATCCTGGAGAACCTCATCGAGGGGCCCGTGCATGTTCAGAAGCGCAAGCGTGCCGACTGCATCGACGAGGCGATGGTGCTGCTTGAAAAGGTCGGAATTGCAGACAAGTTCAGGCACTATCCCGCCCACCTGTCGGGCGGGCAGCAACAGCGTGCTGCGATCGCGCGGGCACTGGCAATGAAGCCCCGAGTCATGCTGTTCGACGAACCGACCTCGGCTCTGGATCCGGAGCGGGTCGGCGAGGTGCTCAAGGTGATGCGGCAGCTGGCTGAGGAAGGATGCACGATGCTGATCGTGACACATGAAATGAATTTCGCCCGGAGCGTGTCGAGCCGGGTCGTGTTCATGCATCAGGGTGTCGTGGAAAGCGAAGGCGCGCCGGACGAATTGTTCCGTCATAAAAAATCAGAGCGCTTCTGCCGATTCATTTCAAGCCACGAATCGGTGTAGCGACGCCGAAGCGAAGCAGGTCGACATTCATCCCGTGCTTATCAAATTTAATATGCATAACATAATAATTGACGATGCGCCGATGACCTGGAGGGCGGTTGCCGAGATCGCCAATGGCGCACGGCTGGCGCTCGGGCGGGAAACGTGGGACAGAATACGCGGCGCGCGCGAGATCGTTGACCGGATCGTCGAGCGTCAGGAGCGCGCCTACGGCATCACGACGGGCCTGGGTGCCTTGTGCGACACGGTGCTGTCGCCGGGAAAGCTCACCGAATTGTCGACGAATGCGCTGAAAAGCCACGCATGCGGTGTCGGCGCACCGCTGTCCGCCGATGGCGTGCGCGCGATTCTTGCGGCGCAGATCCAGAACTTCGCTCACGGCCGCTCCGGCGTTTCACCTGACGTCGTTGAACGATTGCTGGACTTTCTCAATCTCGACATCACGCCCGTTGTGCCATCTGAAGGATCGGTCGGCTACCTCACCCATATGGCCCATGCCGCGCTGCCGATGATCGGCCTGGGAGAAGCCTGGGTGGACAATCAAAGATTGTCCGGCATCGGTGCACTGAAGTGCCGGGTCTTGCGGCCGCTATCGCTTGCCGCGAAAGACGGTCTTTCGTTGATCAACGGGACGCCGTGCTCCACTGGCATGCTGTCCGTGGCGTTGCAGAGGACCGAGCGCCTGATGAAATGGGCCGATATCGTCGCGGCGATGAGCTTCGAGGCGTTGCGCGGGCAACTGGACGCCTTTTCCCCGGAAGCGCTCGCGGCGAAGCCGCATCCTGGTGCGCAGAGAGTCGGAAGGAATTTGCGTCGTTTGCTGGAGAACAGCACCAACTTGCTGGCGAGTCGAGGAATACGAACGCAGGATGCGCTCAGCATCCGGTCGATTCCGCAAATACACGGCGCCAGCCGCGACCAGTTTTCGCACGTCGAGAAACAGGTCGATCTCGAGCTCGCATCGGCGACGGACAATCCGCAAGTCTTCGGCAACAGCGACGAATATCGCGTCATTTCGCAGGCCAACCCGCATGGTCAGAACATGGCCATGGCGGCCGATATCCTGGCGATTGCACTGGCTGAACTGGCGGGCGTGTCCGAGCGGCGCGTCGACCGGCTCGTCAACCCGATGACGAGCGGCCTGCCGCCGTTCCTGCTGCGGGAGAGTGGCGTGAATTCCGGTCTGATGATCGTCCAGTACGTTGCTGCGTCACTGGTTGCCGAGAACAAGACCCTCGCCAGTCCGAGAGTGGTCGACAACTATGTGACGTCGGGCTTGCAGGAGGATCACCTGAGCTTGTCCACGCCAGCTGCTCTGAGGGTGTCGAAGGTGCTCGACAACGCCGAAACCGTTCTTGCGATCGAATACCTCGTTGCCGCCCAGGCGCTGTCTTTCATCAAGTTCGCCGACATCGGCTCGGGTTGTCGCAGCGCGCTTGAGATCCTGCGCGAGGAAATACCGCCCTATACCGAGGATCGGGTCGTGGCGCCCGATATCGCGAAAGCGCTTGCGCTGCTGCGCGAACCGGCAACGCTTGCCCGTATCGAGCGGGAGATCGCCTATTGCTTATAGCGCGCGCGTCGATTCATTGCCCGTACCGTGATGGTCCTCCATAGGCAAGCGGACTGGGTTGATGCGAACGGAGAGATCCGGCCGACAAGCGGATGCAACGGGTTCAGGAGACGGCTCTGCCGTTCGATGCATTGCCGCAGAAAACGACGACAGGGCGTCGGTGTCGAAGAGATGACCTGCGGGACGCCCGACAAGTTTTTCTGAATGAGGAAGAAGAAATTATCCCGTTGATGGGTTGTTTTTTTGTAAATACCATCTCTTCAATGCGATTCGTTGTGCGAAGTATATGCGCGAATTCAAATGCGGATCGGATGACATGTGTGGTACGTCTCTTGTGCGGTTCCCGACCGTCCGCAGAAGCGACAGATTTTTCGTTGGGCGCCATATATCTATTGAAAACATCCCATTGGTAAATCATGAAAGACATTCTTGATCTGGATCGGTATCCGCTGGACCGTGAGGGTAGCAGCGAATGGAATGCGCTTGTCGAGAAGGCAGCCGCAGACCTTGGGCGCGACGGCATGTTCAATCTGGAGGATTTCGTCCGGCCCGAGGTTGTGTCCCGGGCGGTCGCCGAGATCTCGCCGGTCATGGACGAGCACTCGCATACGCACAAGCGGGTGCACAACATCTATTTCCTGCCCGAGATCCCGGAACTGGCGCCCGGCCATCCGGCGCTGCGCAAGGTCGAGACGGTCAATCACACGGTATGTGCCGACCAGATTCCGGACAGCGTCATTGCGAGCATTTACGCGTACGAGCCGTTGGTGAGATTTCTTGCCGCGACGATGCGAAAAGAAAAGCTGTACCTGATGGACGATCCGCTCGCGAAAATCAACGTGATGGCATACCGCGAAGGCGAAGCCCTGAACTGGCATTTCGATCGATCGGAATTCACGACGACGCTCCTGCTGCAAGAACCGCTGCAAGGGGGCGAATTCGAGTATCGGACAGATCTGCGATCCGACTCCGATCCGAACTATGACGGGGTGGCGGCGTTGCTGGAAGGACGGGATCCGCGCGTGCAGAGCATGCGACTGAAAGCGGGGACGTTGAATGTGTTCCGAGGCAAGAACACCGCGCATCGCGTCACACCCGTTCAGGGCGAGCGGGACCGAATGGTGACGGTGTTTTCATATTACGAGAAACCGGGGGTCACGTTCCATGGGGAAGAGCGCATGGGGTTTTACGGCCGTGCGCATTGAGATCGTGCGGGGTGAAGCCTGAATGCCGGGCGGCAGCGTCGCGAGGCACTGCCGTCGGCGGTCATGGATTCCCGCATAAGCACATGTCTGAAGGCAGTGCCGCGACGGCGGTTCGCGCGTGGCGGAGATCGCGTTTGCAAAGGTGAAGAAGTCGACAACACTCAATCGGTACGGAGAAGGGAGACCCTGATGAAGAAAATGCGTGTCGTGGCTGGCGGGCTGGTTCTTGTCTCGTCACTGGTGCATGCCGAGAATTCCGTGACTTTGTACGGGATTATCGATGAAGGTATCAACTACACGACCAACACCGGAGGCAAGCACAGCTACGAAATGCAGAGCGGATACGCGTCAGGTAGCCGGTGGGGGCTCAAGGGGCAGGAGGATTTGGGTGGGGGACTCGCAGCAATTTTCACGCTCGAGAATGGGTTTGACGTCAATTCTGGCCAACTGATGCAAGGCGGCCGGATGTTCGGCCGTCAAGCCTTTGTCGGCGTGCAAAGCGACAAGCTGGGAACCCTGACGTTCGGTCGGCAGTATGACTCGGTGGTCGATTATCTCGCGCCGTTGACCGCGAACGGCTGGTACTCGGGATACCTTTTCTCGCATCCGTACGACAACGACAACACGGACAATTCTTTCCGCGTGAACAATGCGATCAAGTATTCGAGCCCTGGCCTCGGCGGCGTCACGTTCGGCGGGATGTACGGGTTCAGCAACAGCGCGGGCGCATTCTCCGATAACCGCCTGTACAGCTTCGGGGCGGCATACAGCCACGGCCCGTTCTCGATCGGTGCGGCCTATATGGACATCAATCATGTCGGCGGCAATGCTTTGGGTGCCGTTGCCGCGAACGACGCCAGTTTCTATGCGGGGCATCAGCGCATCTATGGTGCAGGTCTCTCGTATGCGATTGGTTCGGCTACGCTCGGATTCGTCTATAGCGATACCTTGCTCGAGAATCCGACCGGTAACGCATACGTTGGTGGAACCTTCGGCGGGACAGGGGCCAGCTCACTTCGATTCGATAATTTCGAATTCAATGCGAAATACGATTTTACGCCGGCGTTTTTCGTGCAGGCGATGTATACGTACGCGCTTGGAAAATACTCGGCGAGCAGCGGCACGGTTCGCCCGAAGTGGCATCAGGCCGGCCTGATGTTCGACTACGCCCTGTCGAAGCGTACCGATGTCTATTTGCAGGGGCAGTTCCAGCAAGTGGCGGGGGGCGAGACGGGAACGTTCCTCGACAACGCGTTCATCACGGGTGCAAGCGGTGCATCGTCGAACAATCGGCAATTCATTGCTCGCGCAGCTCTCCGTCATACGTTCTAGGCGCGGAGATCGTGACCTGAGGTTCGTGAGTCACACGGAGTCCGGATTGCGATGTTAAAAATAAGGAATGCGTATCTAAATCGAC
This sequence comes from Burkholderia sp. RF2-non_BP3, assembly GCF_001522185.1. Taxonomy (NCBI): domain Bacteria; kingdom Pseudomonadati; phylum Pseudomonadota; class Betaproteobacteria; order Burkholderiales; family Burkholderiaceae; genus Burkholderia; species Burkholderia sp. RF2-non_BP3. The sequence continues at coordinate 80,004 of NZ_LOSU01000034.1, forward strand.
TGAACGAAATCGAGCGCTTCGATGGCGAGGAAGGCCGGCGCGCGGGTGTCGGTGGTCGGAGCGGGCCAGGATTCGGTGCTCGCGCCGTCCGCAACCAGGTTGTTTGTGAGGGAGCACTGACGCAATGCACGCACCGGCCTATCAGGTGATCAAGGATTTCGTCCTCGCGTGCATTCACTCGGGCGAATGGGCGGAGGGCGATCAGGTGCCGACCGAATACGAGCTGGCGGGCGCGTTCAAGGTCGGTCGCCTGACGGTCAACCGGGCGCTGCGCGAGTTGAAGGCCGAGCGGGTGATCACGCGTGTGCGAGGCGCGGGCTCCTTCGTCGCGCGGCCGAAGTACGATTCGACCGTGGTGGCGATCCGCGGCATTTCCGAGGAAATCTCGGCCCGTGGGCAGGCCTATCGCGCCAAGGTGCTTGGCGTCGAGCTCGTGACGGCAGACGAGGCGCTTGCAGAGGAGATGCAGGTCGCGGCGCGGGCAAGGCTGTGGCGTTCGCAGTTGCTGCACTTCGAGAACGATCAGCCGGTGCAGTTCGAAGAACGTTGGGTGAATCCCGCGGTTGCGCCGGAATACGCCGAGCAGAGTTTCGCGACCACGACGCCGAACCAGTACCTGATGCGCGTTGCTCCGTTGCAGCGGGTGGAGTACCGGATCGAAGCGGCGTTACCCGCGCCCGAGCACCGCCAGCGACTTCGGATGGACGACGTCGAGCCGTGCCTTGTGCTGCATCGGCGCACCTGGTCACGGGGCGTGGTCGCCTCGGTGGTGAATCTGTGGCACCCGGGCAGCCGCTATCGCTTTACCGGGGCCTTCTGAATCCTCGAAAATGCGCGGCTGACGCTATCGCTCGGAGCGTCTATCTCGCGTTCGGGCCGGTCGACATGAATTCTGTTTTAAGGGCCGGATCTGAAAGCATGCGGGCGTCGGCTCATTGGACCAAGCGCGATCCAGACTTAAACGATTTGTGACCCCTTCCCACCGCAAAATTTTGCACAATGGCGGCAAGCGGCGGCATTGCTGCCGCGTTTCGCCCCCGGCCGCAGGTGTTCCGGCCCGGGGCAGACCAGAACCGCCAACCGATTTCCGGGACCGCCACCGTGCCGCCGCCGACCGCCATGGACCACCCCAAACGCATCCTGATCGTCGAGGACGATGCCGACATCGCCGACGTGCTGAGCCTCCACCTGCGCGACGAGCGCTACGAAGTGGTCCACAGCGCGGACGGCACGGAAGGGCTGCGCCTGCTCGAACAGGGCAACTGGGATGCGCTGATCCTCGACCTGATGCTGCCCGGCGTCGACGGCCTGGAAATCTGCCGGCGCGCGCGCGCGATGGCGCGCTACACGCCGATCATCATCACGAGCGCCCGCTCGAGCGAGGTGCACCGGATTCTCGGCCTCGAGCTCGGCGCCGACGACTACCTCGCGAAGCCGTTCTCGGTGCTCGAACTCGTCGCGCGGGTCAAGGCGTTGCTGCGGCGCGTCGACGCGCTCGCGCGCGATTCGCGGATCGATGCGGGCACGCTCGACGTGGCCGGGCTGTCGATCGACCCGATCGCGCGCGAAGCAGCCGTCGACGGCGCGCGCATCGATCTCACGCCGCGCGAGTTCGACCTGCTGTATTTCTTCGCGCGGCATCCGGGCAAGGTGTTCTCGCGGATGGACCTGCTCAATGCCGTGTGGGGCTACCAGCATGAAGGCTACGAACACACCGTGAACACCCACATCAACCGGTTGCGCGCGAAGATCGAGGCCGATCCGGCCGAACCCGTGCGCATCCTCACCGTGTGGGGACGCGGCTACAAGCTCGCCTCGCCGGATCAGCGGGACGCGTGATGAAGCTGACCCTCACCCAGCGGCTGTCGCTCGTGTTCTCTATCCTGCTGCTCGCCTGCTCGGGGGCGTCGGCATGGCTGCAGATCCGCGCGAACGACATGCGCGAGAAGGAAGTCGTGCAGGGCTTGTCGCGCGATCTCGCCGCGCATATCGCGGGCAGCACGCCGCTGATGGACGCGAACGGGCTGCGTCCGGACGCCGTGCGCACGTTGTTCGGCCAACTGATGGGCGTGAATCCGAGCGTCGAGGTGTACCTGCTCGACAACGCGGGGCGCATCCAGGGCGACGACGCGCCGCCGGGCCACGTGAAGCGCGACCGCGTCGATCTCGCGCCGGTGCAGCGCTTCATCGCGGGCGAGCCGCTGCCGATCCTCGGCGACGATCCGCGCAGCCCCGACGCGCGCAAGGTGTTCAGCGCCGCGCCGCTGCAGCGTGCGGGACAGCCGCCGTCCGGCTACATCTACGTGGTGCTGCTCGGCGAAGCGCACGACCGGCTGGCCGCGCGCGTCGACGCCGGCAACGTGCTGCGCACGACGCTGTGGTCGATGGCGGTCGTCGCGCTGCTCGGCCTGCTCGCCGGCCTGACGGCGTTCAGTTTCATCACGCGCCCGCTGCGCCGGCTGACCGATGCGATGCGCCGCTTCGACGCGAACGCCGCACCCGACACGCAGCCGCCGGTGCCGCGTTCGCCGCCCGGGCGACGCGGCGACGACATCGCGGTGCTCGAATCCGCATTCGCGCAGATGGCCGACCGGATCGGCGACCAGTGGCGCGCGCTGACGCGTCAGGACCAGCAGCGGCGCGAACTGATCACGAACATTTCGCACGACCTGCGCACGCCGCTGACGTCGCTGCACGGCTATTTGGAAACGCTGTCGCTGAAGTCCGACGCGCTCGCGGAGTCCGAGCGCCGCCGCTACCTGTCGATCGCGCTCGCGCAGAGCACGAAGGTCGGCCGGCTCGCGCAGGCGCTGTTCGAACTCGCGCGGCTCGAATCGGGCGGCGTGCAGGCCGAGCGCGAGTCGTTCTCGCTCGTCGATCTCGTGCAGGACGTGTTCGAGAAATTCGAACTTGCCGCGCAGTCGCGCGGCGTCACGCTGCATGCGCGCATCCCGCCGCGCGTGCCGGTCGTGTCGGCCGATCTCGGGATGATCGAGCGCGTGCTGACCAACCTGCTCGACAACGCATTGCGGCACACGCCGCAGCATGGCGAAGTCGAAGTGGCGCTGACGCCGCAGGACGACCGCGTGGTGGTGACCGTGTCGGATACCGGCGAAGGGATTCCGCCGGCGCGGCGCGAAGGGCTGTTCCAGCGGCCGCAGCGGCCGATGAGCGGCGGTGCGGCGACGCGCGGCGGGCTCGGGCTGCTGATCGTGCACCGGATGCTGGCGCTCAACGGCAGCGGGATCCGGCTCGTCGACCGGGACGGGCGCGGCGCGGTGTTCGAGTTCGCGCTGGCGGTGGCGTCGACCGCCGATGGCTCATCGTCGAACAACGCGCGCTGATGCGGCGGCGGAGGCGCTGTGAAGGACTTGAAGATGTGAATTGGCTTTTGCCGCACGCAATTCTCGCGGAGAGTGCGAGGCATCGATTACCTGAAAGAGGCTCGCTGAAATGTTGTATTCATTCGGGTTAATTTGTCCGGGGCGCCAGGACGCCGAACGCTGGACGTACGAGTGCCTTGATCTCGAATCCATGTTGTGAATCGAAAATGATACGGTGACGGGGTCAACTCGACTGATTATAAAAATTTATCAAGATCGAGGTCGGCGGACAACAGCGTGGCATGACGGTCAAGCAGTTTCGTGCGGTATTTTTGTACATCAGCATTGGGAGCGAGGTCAGTAAATCCACTGCTGAAAACTTGAAATCCACAAGAGTGAAACAGGAATGCTTCGAGGGCTCTCAATGAAAACGGCATCGCCGAAGATGGATGTGAATTCTGCGTGAAATTCCAGTCTATCCGACCGGTTTGTGGGGGGCGGATGTAGCAGTGCTGTTGTCGAGGAAGTTGAAAGTGATCTTTATTTATTCCATAAGGATTTCCGGTGAGGAGAGGGCCGGACGAGAAATCCAAATTTCGATGGTGTGTGTCGGAATGATCATGGATCGGTGCTTGGGCGGGGGCGTAACGGCAATACAGTTGCCTTGCCCCCTCCACTGATAACGTTGGTTATGCCCAGCTGGCAGGTGTAGGTGGTTTACCATCGAGGCTCTGGCTGGCCCATTCGGTGGCCTTGATCACCAGCATGCCATCATTGGGTTTAACGAAGCGCTTGAAGTGCTCACGCAATTCCGCCGCCGTTGTGTGGTTTCTTTCGAAGGACCATACCGACTCAAGGACGTTAACCGCCTTGAATTTTTCCAGTTCGCTGTAAAGCTCTTCATAGTTATTCGCTTTGCGAACGTCGTAACTCAAAAAGTAAAGTGCCAAGATGTATTCTCATGATGCTGGTCAAGAAATGGCCACATTACTTGAAAATAATTTCGCATGACTGTGGCCTCCGGATCGGAGAGGTTCACAGGGATTCTCCGAAATTCGATTCAATAGCTTGGAAGGATGGGGCTCCCAAGGTTGTTGTGATTCTATCGACTGACCTGGAAAATCGTCGATGCCCACTGTCGTTCTTGAGGGAATAAGATCGTGGTTTTATCGATTGTATCGCGAGCCATTTATTGTTTATCTCATTAATGGCGGTGGGTGATGTTTGCGCGAAATTGGTTCTATTGTCGGTATGGGGAGTCGGTGCGGGCATGGATGGATAGCCGGACGAAAGGAGTTCGGTGGCGATGGAAGCCTGACCGACCCGGTGTGTTGTGATGTCGCGTTGCCTCAGTTGGAGATGGCCTCGGGATAGTTTTTCTCCCCGTCCGGAAGCGGTATTACAGCGTTATTCTGCCGAAGAGATATTGGCTGGACTACTGAGTCAGCAGCGAGAGACGCGCGCGAATGAGGTTGTTATTTAGGAATGGGAATGAGATTGTTTGATTGGAATTTGTCTTTGCGTATCCGATCGCTTTCTCGATAAGCTGTCGCACCGACGGTGCTCATCGTTACCCGCCGCGCTTGCGCCGCACCTCGCTCGGCGTCGTGCCGGTCCAGCGCTTGAACGCGTGGCGGAATCCCACCGCGTCGCTGAAGCCGAGCGTCAGCGCGATGTCTTCGGTGCTGAGCGTGGTGGTGCTCAGGTAGTCGATCGCGAGCGCCTTGCGCACGCTCGTCAGCAACTCGCTGTACGACGTGCCTTCGGCGTCGAGCTTGCGGCGCAGCGTGCGCGACGTCATGCAGAGGATGTCGGCGATCGCGTCGATGTCCGGGAATTGTCCGGGCGTGCGCGTGAGTTCCTGGTAAACGCGCCGCGTGACACCGGCCTGGCTGCGCAATTCGTCGAGCAGGCGCGCGCAGTGCGACGACACCTGCGCGGCGGTGATCGGGTTCGCGAGCTGCGGCGCGCGCGTGAGCCACGCGGCCGGGTAGCTCAACACATGGTGCGGCTGATCGAACGCGATCGGGCATTCGAGCGCATCGGACAGCAGCGCCGCATGCGGCGGTCGCGGTTGCGCGAACTGCGCGCGGGCCGGCACGCACCACGCGCCCATCACGTCCTTGATGATCGTCACGTGCAGCGCGAATTGCATGTCGATCAGGAAGCGGTAGAGGGGCAGGTCCGGCTCGGGCAGCGCGGCTTCGTGCGGATCCGGGAACAGCCACGACGCGGTGTCGCCCTGTTCGACCCAGCGGATCGCGAGCATCCCGTTCGCGAGCTGGTGATATTTGACTGCCGAATCGAACACATGTGCGAGCGATTCCGAACACAGCATCGCGTAGCCGTACATTCCATAGCTCGACGCATGCAGCCGGTGGCCGACGCGCACGCCGAGATCGGTGCCGTCATGGCGGCCGATCGCGTTGCGCGCGGCGGTCAGGAACTGCAGCTGCGACGTGAGCGTGAACGGGTCGGTGACGGCGTCCGGCGACAGGCCAGTGCCGTCGAGCACGGCGGCCGGGTCGAGGCCGAGTTCCTGGGCGACGCCGACGAGCACGGCCAGCTTGGCCGGCGAGAAGCGCTTCTCGCGCAACGCGTGAGCGAGCGGGGCGTCCGGCAGCGGGGCGGCGCCGGCGGCCGTCGGGGTCAAGAGCGCACTGCGCGGCATGACTGGTTCTGCGTCCGATTCGATATCGTTCCGGGTTCGCGATTTTGCGCCGGAACGCGCGGGCGCGCCATAGGGTTCACCCTGATGCGCACGGGCTGGCACGGCCCGGCAACGACAAACCGACGCGCGAGCGCAATCCGCGGCTGACGGCGCGCCGCGCGCTCGCGTGTCCGTTTCGATCATCTTTTCGACCGCCCGGATCATTTTCAAAGCCCCTTTGGCGGGCGATAGTCGCCGGTCAGGCGACGGCCCATGCGCATCCGGTGCGCGGGCCGCCGTGCGAACGGCGCTGCCTGGCGCCGTCCCCCGAGGAGCAGGACATGACGAAGAGACACTGGATCGGGTCGTACGGCTCGATCCCCGCCGAGATCGATGCCGATCGCCATCCTTCCGTAACCGCGCTGCTGGACGAAGCGATGCGCCGCTTCGCCGATCGCCCCGCATTCCGCGCGTTCGGCCGCACGCTGACCTACGCCGACGTCGACCGTCTGTCGGCGGCGCTCGCCGCCTACCTGCAGCAGGTCGTGGGCGTGCGCAAGGGCGACCGCGTGGCCGTGATGCTGCCCAACGTGCTCGCGTTTCCGGTGGTGACGGTCGCGGTTGCGCGGCTCGGCGCGATCCAGGTCAACGTGAACCCGTTCTATACCGCGCACGAGCTCGAGCATCAGCTCAACGACGCCGGCGTCGAAGTAGCCGTGGTGTGCGGCGGATCGATGGGCACGTTCGCCGACGTGGTCGGCCAGACGCGCATGCGAACCGTGCTGAGCGTGGGGCGCGGGGATCTCGGCGTCGTCGATGCGCCGGCCGGCGCATGCGACGCGCTGCCGCCCGGCTCGATCCCGCTCGCGGACGCGATCGCCGCCGGCGAATCGCTCGCCTTCGAGCCGGTCGCGCTGGGCGGTGCCGATCTGCTGCTGCTGCAATACACGGGCGGCACGACCGGGCTGTCGAAGGGCGCCGCGCTGTCGCACCGCAACCTGGTCGCGAACATCGAGCAGTTCGCGGCGATCGTGCCGGCCGCGCGCGAGCCGGGCGAGGAGGTCGTCGTCACGGCGATCCCGCTGTATCACATCTTCGCGCTGACGGTGAACTTCCTGTCCTACTTCGCGATCGGCGCGGAAAACTGGCTCGTCGCGAACCCGCGCGACATGGATGGCTTCATCGACGTGCTGAAGGCCGCGCGGCCGTCCGTGTTCGTCGGCGTCAACACGCTGTATGCGGGGCTCGCGGGCCATCCGCGGCTGAAGGAAGTCGACTGGTCGCGGCTGAAGCTGTCGGCCGGCGGCGGCGCGGCGGTGATCGACGTGATCTCCGCGCGCTGGAAGGCGGTGACGGGCAACTTCATCCGCGAAGGGTACGGGCTGTCGGAAACGTCGCCGGTGGTCACGTTCAATCCGCAGTCGATCGACGCGTTCACCGGCACGACAGGCCTGCCGCTGCCGTCGACCGACGTGAAGCTGCTGGACGACCAGGATCGCGAGGTCGGGATCGGCGAGGCGGGCGAGATCTGCGTGCAGGGGCCGCAGGTGATGGGCGGCTACTGGCGCAAGCCGGACGCGAATGCGGCCGCGTTCACCGCGGACGGCTACTTCCGCACCGGCGACATCGGCGTGTTCGATGCGGCCGGCTTCCTGAAGATCGTCGATCGCAAGAAGGACATGATCATCGTGTCGGGCTTCAACGTGTATCCGAACGAGGTGGAAGCCGCGGCCACTTCGCTGCCGGGCGTGGCCGAATGCGCGTGCATCGGCGTGCCGGACGAGCGCACGGGCGAGGCCGTCAAGCTGTTCGTGGTGCTCGCGCCCGACGCGGCCGTGACGGAAGCGGAGATCGTCGCGCACTGCCGCATGAACCTCGCGGCCTACAAGGTGCCGAAGCTGATCCGCCTGGTCGACCGGCTGCCGAAGTCGACGGTCGGCAAGATCCTGCGCCGGGAACTCAGCCGCGCCGACTGATGGCGCCGAAGCGCCGCGCGCCCGACGGCGCGCGGGCCGGCACGCCGCAAGCCCCGAAGGCGCCAAAGGCCCGTTCCGGGCCGCTCAAGTACAATGCGAGCGGTTCGACCGACGGGGACGCGATGACCGGTTCAGACTCACCTTCCGCCCAACCCGGGCGTGCGCTGCCGTCGCCGAGCGCGACGGTGCCGATCTCGCTCGTCAATGGTTTCCTGGCAAGTGCGGGCGCGCAGCGCGACGTGGTCGAACGCTACCTGCGCGGTGCCGGCATTCCGCTCGAGCTGCTCGGCGAGCCGCATGCGCGCGTGACGGAAGAGCAGTTCTCGACGCTGTACCGCACGCTCGCGATCGACCTCGATGACGAGATGCCCGGCATCTTCTCGCGCCCGCTGCGCGGCGGCACGCTGAAGTACCTGTGCCTGAGCCTGCTCGATGCGCGCAACCTCGAAACGGCGCTGCATCGTTTCGGCCAGTTCTTCCATATCCTGCTCGACGACTTCTTCGTCGAATCGAAGCGCGACGGTCTGGTCGCGCAGGTGCTGCTGCGGCCGAACCCGGTCGTCGGCCCGATCGGCGCGCTCGGCCAGGAATTGATGCTCAAGCTCGTGCACGGCGTGTGTTCCTGGCTGATCGGGCAGAAGATCCCGTTGCTGAAGATCGAGTTCGCGTGCCCGCGTCCGCGCCATGCGGTCGAGCATCTGTACTTCTTCACCGGCTCCGTGCAGTTCGACTGCGAACGCACGTTGATGCGCTTCAGCGCCGACTACCTCGACGCACCGATCCGGCAAAGCAAGCGCAACCTGCGCAAGTTCCTCGCGCGCGCGCCCGGCGACTGGATCTTCGAATCGTTCAGCGAGCAGCTCGTCTGCCATCGCGTGCGGCAGTATCTGTCGGCGGCGCTGCCCGACCTGCCGGTGATCGACCAGGCGGCCGAGCATCTGCATTGTTCGGTGCGCACGCTGAGCCGCCATCTGGCCTCGGAAGGCACGACGTTCCAGGCGCTCAAGGATGAACTGCGGCGCGACATCGCGATCCAGCGGCTCACCGACACGCTCGACACGATCGCGGCGATCGGCGCCGATATCGGCTTCGACGATCCGAGCGCGTTCCATCGCGCGTTCCGCCACTGGACGGGCAGCACGCCGGGCACTTACCGTCGGCGCGCGTAGCGCGTCGCGCGGTGCATTCGGACCCGCTCCCATAACCGGCATCCTTCGTGCGCTCCCATGGACGGCTCCCGTCATCGCGCGACGTTTGCCGTCACGAATTCGACGGGCAGGGCGAGCGCGTCGGCCTCGCGCTTCACACGCCAGCACCGCGGCCCGGTCAGTTGCTTGAACTCGCCGATGCGCCGGATTGCCTGACGGCCGACGTCGTGTGGAGGATTTTCGGCAGCCAGAAAAACGCGATCGTCACCAGCGTCACGCCGACGACGAGCATCGGCACCACCATTGGCCACGCGCCCAGTTGATAGCGCGGATCGGTGAAAACCGCTGCCGTCTGTCCCACGCTGAAAGCGAAGAACATCATGATGAAGCCGGACCAGGATACCGCGCGGCCCGCAAGATGAGGCAGGCTGCTGACAGCCCCCGCCTGCCCGCATGGCTGATGGATGCCGTGGCCGAGGCAATACACACCATGCCCCACGAGCAGCGGCCAGATGCTGCCGGGAAGCAGCGCACAGCCCAACGCCTGAATCACCGCGCCGGAAAGGCTCAACGTTGCACCTTGTCGCACCGTTCGCAGCATGCTTTGACGTCGCAGCAGCAGGCGGCACCCATACGTGCTCAGCACATAGACGAGCGTACCGCTCGCGGGTATCCAGCCATACCGCTGGGGCGACAGGCCGAGATGCCGAATGTAGATTGCGGGAGACAGCAATAGGAAGCAGAACATGCCGGTGTACGTCGACGCGGCCAGCAGCGCCCATACCCTGAACGTGGCATTGCCGAATATTTCGCGCACGTCCCGGGTCGACCCACGGCTCGACGCGATTCGGGAGAAACTTTCCTCGAAGCCGTACCAGCACATGACGAGCAGCCCGAACGCATACAGGCTCATCCCCCCGAGCACCCATCGCCATCCGGCCTGCTGCGTGACATACGCACCGAGAATCGGCGCGAAGAACGCCATCATCCCCATGCCCATGAAACCGCGCGCCATCACGTACGGACCGTCGGCTGCCGAATACCGGTCGCGAACCGTCGCGCGCGCGCATACCAGGATCGCGGCCATGGCAAAGCCTTGCATCGCGCGAGCGGCGACCAGCATCGCTGCGCTCGACGCGAGCGCCGCCGCGAGCGCGGCCAGCGCATAGAGCGCAAGGCCGCTCAGCAATACGGGGCGTCGGCCGTATCGGTCGGAAAGACTGCCCATCGGCAATTGCCCGATACCGAATATCAATGCGAAAACCGTGAGGCTGACGCTGGCGGACCCCAGCGTCGCGGCGATTTCAGGCAGCGCCGGCAGGTAACTGTCGGTCGCCACCGGCTGGGCCGCCAGCAGAAGCGGCAACATGAGCGCGAAGTTCAGGCGAGCAGGGCGCGTGGTGTCCGGCATGACGGTTTTCGGTACGGTATCGGGCATCGGGTGAAGACAGCGGCAACGCAAGTTCGCTCTGCAGGTGAAGGTGTGGCAGCAAGCCGGCAATGCCCGGCGGAAGGGGCGCCGAACACGACGCCCCGTCGAGCGCCGGCTAGCTGCCCAGCGATCCCGGCACGTGCCCGGGCACGATGCGATGGCGCGCCATCGCAGCGACGCGCAGCCGGTCGTATTCTGCCTTGTCGACCGGTCGAGCGTTCGCTTGCCCCAGGTCGTTCATATGGACACGATGGGTCTCGCGTGCGCTCGCGGCTGCGAGCGACGCAATCACGGTGATGCCGAACGCGATCCCACCGACGATCAGCCAGACGTGGTGTGCGCCGGGCGGCGCGACCGCCGTGAACAGCGCGGGCAGCATCGCCGTGGCCGCGGTGCCGAGGTTCTGCGCGATCGCCATCGCCGAGACGCGCGTGCGGGTCGGGAAGAGTTCCGGGTAAAAGGAGGGAAATACCGCGTTGTAGCCTTGGTACACCACCCCCCACATGAGCATCGACATCGCGAATGCGAGCGGCACGTTGCGGATGCTGATCGCATACAGGTAGGCGAACGCGAGCAGGCCGGCCGCCAGCGCGCCGACGATGATCGGCGGCCGGCGTCCGACCTTGTCGGACAGGTTGCCGACGAACGGAATCACGATCATCGCAACGATATTGCCCATCACCGTGATCCAGAGATAGATGTCTTTCTGGAAGCCGATGCCATACGCCGGCTGGACCGCATAGGCTGCGCCGAAGATCGTGGCGACGACCGGAATCACGTTCATCATCGACATGCAGGCAACGCGCACCATGTCGGGAAAGTGGTGCCGGAAAGCGTCGGCGACGGGCGAGCCGGCTTGCGACCGGTTGCGTACTGCTTCATCGAAGGCCGGCGACTCGTCGACCTGGCGGCGAATGATCAAACCCGCAACGATGACCAGCGCACTCAGCAGGAACGGAATGCGCCAGCCCCAGCTGTCGAATTGCGCGGACGGCATGTAGTAGGCGAGCGGCAGGAACACGGCGGCGGCCAGCACCTGCCCGGCCTGCACACCCTGCAGCGTGAAGCTGACGAAGTATCCGCGCCGGCCGAACGGCGCATGCTCCAGGATCATCGAGCTCGCGCCGGTGATCTCGCCGGCCACGGCGAAACCCTGCAGCAGGCGAAGCGTCACCAGCAATGCCGGCGCGATCAGCCCGGCTTGCTGATAGGTCGGCAGCAGGCCGACGCCGACGGTCGAGATGCCCATCAGGAACATGCAGAACAGCAGGACGGTTTTCCGTCCGCGCGTATCGCCGAGATGGCCCAGCACGAACGCGCCGATCGGGCGCGACACGTAGCCGACACCGTAAGTGGCCAGCGACGCGATGATGGCTGTCGTGGGGCTGCCGTGCGGAAAGAATATCTGCGGGAAGATCAGCGCCGACGCCGTGGCGTAGATGAAGAAATCGTAGTATTCGAGCACCGAGCCGATCCAGCCGCTGACGGCGGCTTTTCTCGATTGGTGCCTGCCGCGAGGCTCGTCTCGCAAGGTCGTGGTCATCGTCGTCTCCAGATATTGATATGTGTGCCGGGCAACGCGGGTGATGCGGGGAGTCGTCACTGCCCGATGTATCGACTCCGTTGTGTGACCTGACCGACGCCCATCGATACGACGCACGGCGAACAACCGCGGTGCGCAATGCCGTGCACGCGGGCACGGTTGCGCATGTGCGTCGGTCCCGCATCGGCAGCCGATGCGGGCATCGGCTTATGCCTCTCCGAGCGCCGCGACCGCGGCCCGCAGCGCCAGCAGATAGCTTTGGACACCGAAACCGCAAATCTGCCCGCTGACGATCTCGGCGAAGACGGAGTGATGCCGGAACGGCTCGCGTGCATGAATGTTGGACATGTGCAGTTCGACGATCGGGCACGTGAGGATGGCTAGGGCATCGCGAATGCCGTAGCTGTAGTGCGTCCATGCGCCCGCGTTGATCAGCACCGCATCCTGGCCTTCCTCGAAGGCGCGATGAATGCGCTCGCACATCGCGCCTTCGCTGTTCGTCTGGAACGTGTCCACCTGTACGCCGAGTTCCTCCGCCAGCGCCTGCAGCCGTGCATCGATCTGCGCGAGCGTGATCGTCCCGTACTGCGCCGGGTCGCGCTTGCCGAACATGTTGTGATTGATGCCGTGCAGCATCAGGATCTTCTTCATGCGAATCTCCATTGCGTGTTCAATCAAAGGGCACGGCCAGCCGATCGATCACGGAACTGGTCTCGGGGCGCACGCCGCGCCACCACGCGAACGCTTCGGCCGCCTGCTCGACCAGCATGCCGACGCCGTCCGCAATTCCGTGTACGCCTGCGTTTTTCGCGAGCCGGAGAAATGGCGTCAGACGCTTGCCGTAGGCAAGTTCGTAGGCCGTGCCGGTCGGACTGAACACACTCGGCGGGACCGGCGGCAGGTCGCCGGTCAGGCTGGCCGACGTCGCATTGACGACCACGTCGAAACGCCCCATCCGTGCGAGGTCTGCGTAGCCGCCGGCAACGAGCGGACCGCGTCCGGCAACCTGCGCGACCAATGCGCGCGCCTTGTCGACGTCGCGATTTGCGATGACCAGTTCGGCCGGTCCGGCTTCGAGGAACGGCAACAGCGCGCCGCGCGCCGCGCCGCCTGCACCGAGCACCAGGACACGCTTGCCGGCCATCGGCAGATTGAGGTTCGTTTCGATATCGCGAACCAGGCCGATGCCGTCGAAGTTGTCGGCCAGGATGCGGCCGCCGTCGAACTTGAGCGCGTTGGCCGCGCCCGCAAGCTGCGCCCGCTCGCTGCGTTCGTCCGACATTGCGAACGCGTCGAGCTTGAACGGCGCCGTGACGTTGATGCCCTTGCCGCCGCCCTCGAAAAACGCACGAACCGCGGCAGCGAAAGCACCTGCCGGCTCGACGGGCCCCTCGATGGCCGTATAGCTGATGTCCTGCCGCGTCTCCTGCGCGAAGAGGCCGTGAATCAGCGGGGATTTCGTGTGTCCGATCGGATTGCCGATCACCGCGTATTGGTCGGTCATCATTGGCTCGCTTTTGAATAAAGGACGCCGTCGGCCTGCATCGCGTCGATTTCGGCCGGATCGAATCCGAGGGCGCGCGCGACTTCCGCGTTGTGCTGCCCGAGATCGGGCGCGACGTCGCGAATCGTCGTATCGCAATCGGAAAACCGGAACGGCAGGTTGGGCAGGCGCAGCGTGCCGTAGCGCGGATGCTGTTGCTCGACGACCATGCCTCTTGCCTGGATTTGCGGATCGTTCAATACCTCGTCGATGCGCTGCACCTTCGCGCACGGAACGTCGATGCCGTCCAGCAGTTCGAGCACCGACGCGACGGAACGCGCGGCCACCCACGGCTCGACCACCGACAGGATCTCCGCGCGATGCGTGTTGCGTCCGGTGCTGTCGTGAAACCGCGTGTCGGCGCCGAAATCCGCCGGGCCGCCGTGCGTCGCGATAAGTTCTGCGAAGCGTTTCCACGCGTCGTCGACTTGCGCGGCGATCACGAGATCGCCGTCCGCGGCACGGAATACGCCGTACAGCGTCGAGGTCGGCATGTCGTGCCCGGTCTGCTCGGGCAGCACGCCCTGCAGCGTGTAGCACTGCACCGCATATTCGTGCATCGATACCAGCGTGTCGTACAGCGCCATGTCGACGTGTTGCCCGCGGCCGCTCTTCACGCGCCCCAGCAGCGCGGCGTTGATGGCCGCGACCGCATGAATGCCGGTGTACATGTCGCCGAGCGAGATGCGCAGCAGCGGCGGCCGCTCGCCCGGCGTGCCCACCATCTGCATGATTCCGCTCTTGGCTTCCGCGATCAGCCCGAAGCCCGCGCGATGTGCATCGGGACCGGTATGTCCGTACGCCGAAATCGAACAGTAGACGAGGCCCGGATTGCGCGCCGACAGTTCGGCATAGCCGAGCCCGAGCTTGTCCAGCGCGCCCGGCCGATAGTTCTCGATGAACACGTCGGCGGAGTCGCACAGGCGCTGCATGAATGCCTTGCCGCGCGCGTCCTTCATGTTGACGCTCACGCCGCGCTTGCCCATGTTGAGCTGCAGGAAGTAGCCGCTTTGCTGATCGTCGAGCACGGTCGCATGCTGGCGTCCGGCGTCGCCCGATCCGGGACGCTCGACCTTGATGACTTCGGCGCCGAGCGCCGCGAGACAGCGCCCGACATACGGCCCGGCGAGGAAGTGGCTGTAGTCGACGACGCGAATGCCTTCGAGTGGGCGAGCCTGCATCACAGTGCCTCCGGGCGGCGCGGCACCATCAGACGATGTTCGCCGTGTTGAACGACCTGACCGTCCTGATTGATCAGCTCCGACGGCAGCACGACGATGCCCCATCCCGGACGACTCTTGCTGGCCCGCATCGAGCCGACGCGGAACTTCACGTGCAGCACGTCGCCGACCTTGATCGGCAGCAGAAAATCCCACGTCCAGCCGAGCGACATGCCCGGCAGAAAACGATAGTCGCTCTGCGTCTTCAGGCCGTCGGCGATGGACAAGCCGAACAGCCCGTGCGCGACGAGGCAGCCGAAATGGCTCGCGTTCGCGTATTCCTCGTCCACGTGGACGGGCGTATGGTCGCCGGTGAGGTCGGCGTACGCGAGAATGCGCTCCTTTGTCACGGTGTAGCTCGGGCTCGTGCACGTGTCGCCCTCGCGGGCGTCGTCCCAGTATTTCTCGACGATCGTCATGGTCATGCCTCCGCGCGCGGGTTGATGGCCAGCGCCTGCGCGACGCACGAAGCCGGCCTCGCCTGGATCAGTTCGACGGCAAGCCCGTCGGGCAGGCGAAGCCAGTTGCGCCCTTGCGGCATCTCCGTCACACCGAACCGTTGCGCCGCGGCCAGCGCGGCTTCCAGGTCTTCGCACATCACGCCGAGATGGGCGAGCCGCCCTTCCGGACCATCGTGTTCCGGCGCGTGGATGAACTGCAGGCCGCCGAGCGTCCAGTACTGCCGCGGCGCGTCGAGCGTGCCGTCCACTTCGCGCAGGGTCATGCCGAGCACGTCCTCGAAGAAGCGGATGTGCCAGCGGATGTCCTTCACCCAGATCGCAACGTGTTCGAGATAGGCTTTCGTGGCATTCATGCGGCCGCCTCCTGCCGTTGGCGGTCGGCCATCGCGCGTTCCAGTCCCTTGATGCACGCGACGAGCGTCGCATTGACCGGGGTCGGTACGCCGTAGCGCTGCCCCCAGCGCACGACCGAACCGTTGATGAAGTCGATCTCGGTGATCGAGCCCTTCTCCAGGCTTTGCAGCATCGACGTCTTGAAGGACGCGGGCAGCCCCTCGGCGGCGAGCGTCCAGGCCTGCTCGGGATCGGTCATCGACAGCTTGACGCCGGCTGCCTGCGCCGCCGCGATCGCCTCGGCCACGGCCGCGAGCGACGTCGCCTTCAGCAGCGGCTCGTCGTACAGCTGCCCGTAGGTGAGGCCGGTCAGCCCCGTCAGCGCGCCCGTCGCGACGTTCACCAGCAGCTTGTCCCACATCGTGCCGACGATGTTGTCGCTGATCGTCGTGGCGAGGCCGGCGGCATCGAACGCCGCGGCGATCGCCTGCACGCGCGGTGTGATGCGGCCGTCGAGTTCGCCGATATAGGTGTACTTGCCGATCACGCCGGATTCGATATGACCCGCGCCGCGCAGCACGCCGCCGACGTAGGTCTTGCCCGCGAGGACGCGCTCGCGGCCGACGACGTCGATCAGGATGTCCTCGTGTCCGAGGCCGTTCTGCAACGACAGCACCGTGGTATCCGGCCCCACCAGCGATTGGGCGCCGCGGATGGCCGCATCGGTATGGAACGACTTGACCAGCACCACCACCAGGTCGGCCACGCCGACATCGGCAGCCTGGGTCGTCGCGTGGACGCGTACGTGGCGGGTGCCGGCCGCGTCGTCGACGCGCAGGCCGTCACGGCGCATTGCATCGACGTGTGCCGGCGAGCGGTCGATCAGCCAGGTCTCGTGGCCGCCTTGGGTAAGGGTGGCGCCGATCGCGCAGCCCAGTGCGCCCGCGCCCAGAATTGCTATTTTCAATGGTGTCTCCTTGACGTATGGCATCACGATAGGAGTCGCCGCTCATGCCGACAATGCAATGGATACAATGGTGTCATTGCCATGGACAATAACGCCGCGATGCCCGCCGACCTGCCCGACCTGAAGCTGCTTCAGCTTTTCGATCTCCTGTACGACGTGCGCAGCGTCACGCGCGTCGCCGAGCAACTGGGCCAGAGCCAGCCGACGGTCAGCATCTGGCTCGGGCACTTGCGGGAACACCTGCACGATCCGCTCTTCATCCGGACGCCCGGCGGCATGGCGCCGACACCGCAAGCCGACGCGCTGATCGGGCCCTGCCGGGAAATTCTCGAATCCCTGCGGCGCTTCACGGCTTGGGAGATCGCGTTCGATCCCGCGACGGCCCAGCGACGGTTTCGCATCTGCATGACCGACGCGAGCCACATCACGCTGCTTCCGCGGCTGCTGGCCCATGTCAGGGCGCAGGCGCCCGGCGTCCGGCTGGAAGCCGCACGGATCGACGGCAATACGGAGCGCGCGCTCGAATCCGGCGAAGCCGATCTCGCGATCGGATATGTGCCGTGGCTAGGCGGCGGCATTTATCAGCAGAAGCTGTACGACCAGGACTGGGTCTGTCTGGCCAATCGGCATCACCCGAGGATTCGCGGTCGCCTCGGGGCAAGGCAGTATCGTTCGGAAGGACATGTCGCCATTACGGCGGGAACGGGCGCGCAGCTCCTTGAACAGGCGCTGCGGCAGGCGCGCATCGAGCGCGACGTGGTGCTGGAGTTGCCGGGTTTTCTGGGTTTGGGGGCGATCGTCCAGACGACCGACCTGATCACGACGCTACCCCGTCATATCGGCCAGACACTGGCTCAGGCGAACGATCTGGCGGTTCATGCGTGCCCGATCCCGGTCGACGGGTTTGCGGTGCGGCAGCATTGGCATGCGCGATATCACCACGAGGCGGGCAACCGGTGGCTGCGCGGCGTCGTGATTCAACTGTTCGGCGCGTCGCATTGATCTGCGGATTTGGCGTTCGCGCTGGACGGCGTGCAAAACATGACGACCAGTTTCGTGCTCGACTCCGTCGTCCACAAGCGGTGACCAAACCGGCGCAACGGGAAAAGGGCGGGCGGGGGGAGGCTGCGCGTCGTCCGGTTTCGGCGTCCGTGACGGCGTATCGAGGCCACGCGGCGCCGGAGCGGCGTGCTGCCCGCTCCGCGCGCGCGGCCGCACTCAGGCTTTCAGTGCACCGAAGATCTCATTGAGCATGGACTTCGCATCGCCGAACAACATGCGGTTGTTGTCCTTGTAGAACAGCGGATTGTCGACGCCCGCATAGCCCGAAGCCATGCTGCGCTTCATCACGATCGACGTCTTCGCCTTCCACACTTCCAGCACCGGCATGCCGGCGATCGGGCTCGACGGGTCGTCCTGCGCCGCCGGGTTCACGATGTCGTTCGCGCCGATCACCATCGACACGTCGGCCTCGGGGAAGTCGCCGTTGATCTCGTCCATTTCCAGCACGATGTCGTACGGCACCTTCGCTTCGGCCAGCAGCACGTTCATGTGCCCCGGCATGCGGCCCGCGACCGGGTGGATCGCGAAACGCACGTCGACGCCCTTTTCGCGCAGCAGCTTCGTCAGTTCGAACACCGTGTGCTGGGCCTGTGCGACGGCCATCCCATAGCCGGGTACGATGATCACGCGCTTGGCCTCGCGCAGCAGCTCGGCCGTCTCCGCCGCGCTCACCGCGACCGCCTCGCCGGCCGGCTGTGCCGCGCCGCCGCCGGCTGCCGCCGGTGCGCCCGCGCCGCTGCCGAAGCCGCCCGCGATCACGCTGATGAAGTTGCGGTTCATCGCGCGGCACATGATGTACGACAGGATCGCACCGGACGAGCCCACCAGCGCGCCGATCACGATCAGCAGGTCGTTGCCGAGCATGAAGCCGGTGGCCGCCGCCGCCCACCCCGAGTAGCTGTTGAGCATCGACACCACGACCGGCATGTCCGCGCCGCCGATCGCCATCACCATGTGCACGCCGAACAGCAGCGAGATCACCGTCATCACGACGAGCGGCAGCATGCCGTCCTGGATCGTTTCCGCATGCAGGAACGCGCGGCCGTAGTAGATCACGATCAGCAGCGCGGCCAGGTTCAGCCAGTGCCGTGCGGGCAGCAGCAGCGGCTTGCCGCCGATCTTGCCCGACAGCTTGCCGAACGCGATGATCGAGCCCGCGAAGGTCACCGCACCGATCAGGATGCCGACATAAATCTCGACCTCGTGAATGGCCTTCTCCGCGCCGGTGAACTGCAGCGACGTGTCGATGTAGCTCGCGAAACCGACCAGGCAGGCCGCGAGGCCGACCAGGCTGTGCATCAGCGCGACCAGTTCCGGCATCTGCGTCATCTGCACCTTCTTCGCGGCGTACAGGCCGACGGCGCCGCCGACGACGAGCGCGGCGATCACGTACGGAATGCCCGCGGCCGACACGCGCGGACCGGCGACGGTGGCCAGCACGGCGATCAGCATGCCGATCATGCCGAGCAGGTTGCCGCGGCGCGCGGTCTCGGGATTGGCCAGCCCGCCGAGGCTGAGGATGAACAGGATCGCGGCGCCGATATAGGAGACGGTAGTCAGGTTGGAAGTCATTGTTGTCGTCCCCTTATTTGCGGAACATCGCCAGCATGCGGCGCGTGACCGCGAAGCCGCCGAACATGTTGACGGCCGTGAGCGTGAGCGCGCCCACCGCCAGGCCCAGGATCAGCCCGGACGGGCGGCCGCCGGCATTGGCCAGTTCGCCCAGCGGCGGCGCGACCTGCACGAGCGCGCCGATCGCGATGATCGACGAGATCGCGTTGGTCACGCTCATCAGCGGCGTGTGCAGCGACGGCGTGACGTTCCAGATCACCATGTAGCCGACGAAGCACGCGAGCACGAACACCGTGAAGTGCGACAGGAAGCTGGACGGCGCGAACTGGCCGACCAGCAGGAACGCCAGCGCGCCGATCGCGAACACGATCGCGAGCGCCTTGGCCGACATCGGCTCGCCGCTGTGGCCGTGGCCTTTCGACTTCGCCGGCGCGGCCGCCGCGGGTGCCGCTGCCGGGGGCTTGGGCGCGACGGCCGCCTGCTTGATCGGCGGCGGCGGCCAGGTGACGTTGCCTTCCTTGATCACGGTGAGGCCGCGGATCGCATCGTCGTCGAAGTCGACGTTGATCGTGCCGTCCTTGGCCTTGCACAGCTCCTCGATGACGCGCAGCAGGTTCGTTGCATACAGCGTGGACGACTGCCGCGACAGGCGCGATGCGAGATCGGTATAACCGACGATCGTCACGCCGTGACGCACGACCGCCTCGCCGGGCACCGTGAGCTCGCAGTTGCCGCCCTGCTCGGCGGCCATGTCGACGATCACGCTGCCGGGCTTCATCGACTGCACCATCTCGGCGGTGATGAGTTTCGGCGCCGGCTTGCCGGGGATCAGCGCGGTGGTGATGATGATGTCGGCGTCCTTGGCCTGCTGCGCGTACATCGCGCGTTGCGCCTGCTGGAAGCCTTCGCTCATCACCTTCGCGTAGCCGCCGCCGCCCGAGCCTTCCTCTTCGTAGTCGACCTTGACGAACTCGCCGCCCAGCGACTTGACCTGGTCGGCCACCTCGGCGCGCGTGTCGTTCGCGCGCACGATCGCGCCGAGACTCGCGGCCGTGCCGATCGCGGCCAGACCGGCCACGCCGGCGCCGGCGATGAACACCTTGGCCGGCGGGATCTTGCCGGCTGCCGTGACCTGGCCGTTCAGGAAGCGGCCGAACGCATGCGCCGCCTCGATCACCGCGCGATAGCCGCTGATGCCGGCCATCGACGTGAGCGCGTCCATCTTCTGCGCGCGCGACAGCGTGCGCGGCAGCGAATCGATCGCCAGCACCGTGGCGCGCTTCGCGGCCAGTTGCTGCATCAGCTCGGGGTTCTGCGCGGGCCACACGAAGCCGATCAGCGTGCCGCCCTCGCGCATCAGCGCGACTTCGTCGGCGCTCGGCGGGCGGACCTTGAACACGATGTCGCTGCCGGACCAGAGCTCGGCGGCGCTGGCGGCGATGCTCGCACCGGCCGCACGGTAAGCGTCGTCGTCAAAGTTCGCGCCGGCCCCGGCGCCGCTTTGGACGGCCACCGTAAAACCCAGCTTGATCAGTTTCTCGACCACTTCGGGGACGGTCGCAACGCGCCGTTCCTGAGTGGCTGTCTCCAGAGGAATCCCAATCTGTAATGTCATAGTGTTGAAAGATGGGTGATGGATCGGTGAGGGCCATCGCGAAGCGCGCGGGCCGGTGCGTCAAGGTACCAGAATCATGTGCGTGTTTAGTGGCGCGTGCGAGGGTTCGCGTCAAGAATAGAACGACCGTTCGCTGAATGCGGATAAAGTATGCCGCATAACGACGGGGCTATCGAGGGCACAAATGCGTCGAACGCGCCTTCCGATGTTCTGTTGCGTTTTATCCACGTGTGGGCAATATCGCGTCGGCCGAATGGATGTTGACGATGCGATCGGGCTACCGCTGCCACGGTGCGGCGCTGCCGCGCGGCGGAGCTGCATGGGCTTCCCATAACCGGCTTCCTGCGCGGTTTCCCATGGCCGGCTCCCCGTTGGCGATTCCGACCGACCGGTAGGGCAGTGGCGCGCTGTGTGTCGCAGGCGCATCCGTCGGATCAATTCAGCAGACACCACATCGCGAGGAACGGCGCGTTGCATGACCGCATCGCATGCAATGCGCCAGGCGCGTTGTGGATGCCGCCGCCGATCCCGGGATCGAACCACGCGCCGTTTTGCTGCCGGACGAAATCCGCGATGTCTTTCGGGCGTTCACTCATCCTGGTCTCTGCTCCCGCGCTCGCATGGCTTGATGACACGAAAGTCTACGCAGAAACGTGCCGGCCCGGACAGCGAAAAAGGACGGCCGATTTGGCGCCGGCCGCCATGTGCTCGCCGTTGTTGTGTCCGCCGCGAGGCAGCTTCGGCGACTTTCCATCATCAGCCCACGGTCTGCGGCTTCGCTGGCCAACCCGTCCGGCCGGCACGCCGATTGCGCATCGCTTGTGCCGAAATCGGCATCCGAACCCGCCGCCCGGACGCCCGTTTCCGCCATCGCCTCGCGCATTGCGTGGCCGGTTTTGTCACCATGTGGGCCGGATATGACAATGGAAAACCGCCGGCGCGGCATTACGATGGCTCACGACGTCGCCTGGCGCTGGCCGGTTTTGCCGCAGCCGCCCGGGCCGCGCGCCTCATTCACCGCCTGATTTGGAACATCGACCATGAGCTATAACGCCCCTGTCAAGGACATGCTGTTCGTGCTGAAGGAACTCGCGGGCATCGACACCGTCGCGCAGTTGCCCGGCTTCGAGGAAGCCGGCTACGACACCGCGCAGGCCGTGCTCGACGAATCCGCGAAATTCTGCGGTGAGGTGCTGGCGCCGCTGAACGTCGAGGGCGACCGCAACCCGAGCAGCTGGAAGGACGGCGTCGTGACGGCAACGCCCGGCTTCGGCGCCGCCTTCCGCCAGTTCGTCGAAGGCGGCTGGCAAGGTTTGCAGCATCCGGCCGAATACGACGGCCAGGGGCTGCCGAAGCTGATCGCGACGCCGTGCATCGAGATGCTGAACGCGTCGAACCTGTCGTTCGCGCTGTGCCCGCTGCTCACCGACGGCGCGATCGAGGCGCTGCTGACGGCCGGCACGGACGAACAGAAGCAGCGCTACGTGCCGAAGCTGATCTCGGGCGAATGGACCGGCACGATGAACCTGACCGAACCGCAGGCCGGATCCGACCTGGCGCTGGTGCGCTCGCGCGCCGAGCCGCAGGGCGACGGCACGTACAAGGTATTCGGCACGAAGATCTTCATCACGTGGGGCGAGCACGACATGGCGGACAACATCGTCCACCTGGTGTTGGCGCGCACGCCGAACGCGCCGGAAGGCGTGAAGGGCATTTCGCTGTTCATCGTGCCGAAGTTCCTGGTCAACGAAGACGGCTCGCTCGGCGCACGCAACGACGTGCACTGCGTGTCGATCGAGCACAAGCTCGGGATCAAGGCGAGCCCGACCGCGGTGTTGCAATACGGCGACCACGGCGGCGCGATCGGCTATCTGGTCGGCGAGGAGAATCGCGGCCTCGAATACATGTTCATCATGATGAATGCCGCGCGCTTCGGCGTCGGGATGCAGGGGATCGGCGTGGCCGACCGCGCATACCAGAAGGCCGCGGCATTCGCGAAGGAGCGTGTGCAGAGCCGCCCGGTCGACGGGTCGGCAAAGCAGTCGGTGACGATCATTCATCACCCGGACGTGCGCCGCATGCTCGGCACGATGCGTGCGCTGACCGAGGGCGCACGGGCGCTCGCGTATGTCGCAGCGGCGCACAGCGACATTGCCCACCGCCATTCGGACGAGGCGACGCGCACGCGTCATCAGGCAATCTACGAATATCTGGTGCCGGTCGTGAAGGGCTGGAGCACGGAGATGGTGAACGACGTGGCGAGCCTCGGCGTGCAGGTGCACGGCGGGATGGGCTTCATCGAGGAAACCGGTGCCGCGCAGTACTACCGCGATGCGCGGATTCTCGCGATCTACGAAGGCACGACCGCGATCCAGGCGAACGACCTGGTCGGCCGCAAGACGATGCGTGACGGCGGTGCGGTGGCGAAGGCGCTGATCGCGGAGATCGGCGACACCGTCGCGGCGCTCGGCAAGGTCGACGGCGCGGCGGCCGCGTCGATGAAGGCGCAGCTCGAGAAGGGCGCGCGCTCGCTGTCGACGGTGGTCGACTACGTGGTCGCGAACGTGAAGCAGGACCCGAATGCGGTGTTCGCGGGCAGCGTGCCGTACCTGAAGCTGGCGGGCGTGGTGCTGTGCGGATGGCAGATGGCGCGCGCGCTGCTGGCGGCGCACGCGAATCGCGCGAGCGACACGGCGTTCTTCGATGCGAAGATCGCGATCGCGCAATGCTATGCGGAACACGTCCTCGTGCAGGCAGGCGGGCTTGAGGCGTCGATCGTCGGCGCGAAGGGCAACGAGAGCGTGCTCGCGTTGACGGAAGACCAGTTCTGACCGTAACGGTCGGGGCGCAGGAGGAGACGGGATTTTGACCACACAGGACTTGCTCGCGCAATACGGCCCGCGCGAATCGATGGAATACGACGTCGTGATCGTCGGCGGCGGCCCCGCCGGGCTGTCGGCGGCGA
>NZ_LOSU01000035.1:0-1172 GCF_001522185.1 Burkholderia sp. RF2-non_BP3
TCGACCGCAAGCGCGACGCCCATCCCGCCGCCGATGCACAGCGACGCCAGCCCGCGCTTCGCATCGCGCTTGACCATCTCGTGCAGCAGCGTCACCAGGATCCGGCAGCCCGACGCGCCGATCGGGTGACCGATCGCGATCGCACCGCCGTTCACGTTCACCTTCGACGTGTCCCAGCCCATCTGCTTGTGCACCGCCAGCGCCTGCGCCGCGAAGGCCTCGTTGATTTCCATCAGGTCCAGGTCGCCCGGCGTCCAGCCCGCTCGCTCCAGGCAGCGGCGCGATGCCGGCACCGGACCCATGCCCATCACGCTCGGATCCACGCCCGCGTTCGCGTATGCCTTGATCCGCGCGAGCGGCGTCAGGCCGAGCGCCGCCGCCTTCTGCGCCGACATCACCAGCACCGCCGCCGCGCCGTCGTTCAGCCCCGACGCGTTCGCCGCCGTCACCGAGCCGTCCTTCGAGAACGCCGGCTTCAGCCCCGCCAGCGATTCCGCCGTCACGCCGTGACGCACGAACTCGTCGGTCGCGAACTGCAGCGGCTCGCCCTTGCGCTGCGGAATCGACACCGGCACGATCTCGGCATCGAAGCGGCCGGCCTTCTGCGCGGCCTCCGCCTTGTTCTGCGACAGCGCCGCGAACGCGTCCTGCTCCTCACGCGTGATCCCGTATTCCTTCGCGACGTTCTCCGCCGTGATGCCCATGTGGTACTGGTTGTACACGTCCCACAGGCCGTCGACGATCATCGTGTCGACCAGCTTCGCGTCGCCCATCCGGAACCCGTCGCGCGAGCCCGGCAGCACGTGCGGCGCCGCGCTCATGTTTTCCTGGCCCCCGGCGATCACGATGTCCGCGTCGCCCGCCACGATCGCGTTCGCCGCCAGCATCACCGCCTTCAGGCCCGAGCCGCACACCTTGTTGATCGTCATGCCCGGCACCGCGTTCGGCAGGCCGGCCTTGATCAGCGACTGGCGCGCCGGGTTCTGCCCCGAGCCCGCCGCCAGCACCTGGCCCATGATCACTTCGCTCACCTGCTCGGGCTTCACGCCCGAACGCTCCAGCACCGCGCGAATCACCGTCGCGCCCAGCTCCGGTGCCGCGATCTTCGCGAGCGAGCCGCCGAATTTGCCGACCGCGGTCCGCGCGGCCGATACGATCACTACGTCCGTCAT